>DASXHY010000239.1:0-3011 GCA_036488095.1 Verrucomicrobiia bacterium
TGAACGAACAATAAATTAAACGCCAGCACTGCGAACGTCAGTGCGAATGGAACAAACACCTTTGGCTGAGTTTTCATGATTAATTTGGTTGGATGTATGATGCCCAGATTGAGCCTTGCCCGAAACGTGTGGAAACGGAAAAAAGTACTGCGACCAGCCTTGTGAACTCATCGGCCCCGTGAATGAACCGCCCGCCCGATATAGATTTCATGCCAAGTATCCCTTGCCGAAACAAATTTGAGAGGAGCAGGAGTTTCATAATTTAAAAATTAAGAAATTGCAAGAACTTTCGGAGCAGAACTTTCGGAGCACACATCAATTGTCTGCATAGTCCATTAGGCGCATCTCAAAGGTGTTGTGCTCCAAATACGCGCAGTTTTTCCGCTTCAAAGTAGCGCCTCACCCCATGGAACGCCCGGAATGGCGCCGTAAGTTTCATTTACTAAGATGCTGTATCTAAGGATTAAGATTCTCGCTTCCGTCGCCGCCGCGGTGATTCTCGTCGGTTGTACCGAAACTCCCAAAAATATGGGAGCGGCCGTCGACAATGACCAAAATGTAATGACCGGCGGACCGATCACCGGGACCACCATTGAAGACCTGCCGCAATCCGTGAAAGACGCGCTCAAACTGCGCGTGCCCCACGCCGAGATCGCCAGTATCACCAAGTCGCGGTACGATCGGCATGCCGTTTATGAATTCTCGTTCCTCGATGCGGACAGTTATCCTCCACTCTATTTGCAGGACGACGGAAATGTCCTGCCTGAAACAGTCATGGAGAAAAAATGAAAAATCTATCGTTCTGGTTAATCGCAGTGGCCTGCGCGTTGTGCGGCTGCGTGAGTGAACCGGTTGATACCTATAATCACCCGCTGATTTCACCCGGGGGAGAATTTTCAAAGCTGCCGCCTGCCGTTCAAAACTCTGTGCGCGCCGAAGCCGGGATGGCGGAAATCCAGAATATTTCCACCGGCGAACATGCGGGCGCCAAAGTTTATGAAGTCACCTTCAAGAACCCCGAAATTTTCCCGCCGTTGTATCTGGCTTCGGATGGCAGCGTGCTGACTCCGGACATGCAAGTGGCCGTAGGGGCGACGCAAGACACCATTGAAGCCTCCACTGGCAGCGGCATCAGCACCATAAAACTCGATGACCTCCCGCCGGGTGTCGTCCAGACCATTCGCCACTCCCGACCGACGGCCGAGGTGACTACCATTGCCCGGCTGACGTCTGGCCCGGATGTTTTCTACGAGGTGACCTTTAGTAATCCCGCTACCAATCCCCAATTGCTGATTCGGGACGATGGCCGCGTGGTAAAATGAGCGGGGAGCGCGCCAGCCGTTTCACTTCTTCCAAACACCCATTTCCCGCAATTGCCGCGTCACAACGCCCGCCCAATCGCGGTTCGCCGCGGGACTGGCGGGACTGGGATGAAGAATCCGCCCGAGCTTGACCGGGCCGTTCGGGAAAACCTGTTCCGCGCGTTTCATCGCGAAATCGCCCACGCCCACGAGCCATTCAGGTTGCAAAATGCGGACCGCTTCGCGCAGGTGGGCATCGCACGCGTCCAAAAGCGGAGTGCGCTCGGAAAGAGGTAATTTGTCCGGCGTGCGATTGCGCCCGGTGCTTTCGATGAACGCCAGCGGGCAATAATTCATCACCAGATGTTCCCGGGAAAACTTTTTTGCCGAACCGAAGCTGTTCGCGAACAATCCCCACAACCGCTGGCCGCTGACTTCACAGCGCGGGCAATCGAAACCCAACACCGGCCGTTTGGGATGTTCGGCCGCGGGCCGGCCAATTTTTTCCTCGATGCCCAGCCAATCGCGGACCGCGGAAATTTCCCCGAACGGCACGCCCGTCTGTGCCATCCCGAATGGCCCGGGATTCATGCCCAGAAAAATAACGCGTTTTCCCGCCGCGCCGTACTGCCGCAAATAGGCCTCATGGGCCGCCCACGCGTAATCGAGTGGATTGTAGACGCAGGCAACCGGCGGCGCGAAACGCAATTTGGCCACCGCGTCACGCAGACGTTTCGCGGCCTCAATAAGCGGCTGGCTGCTCACGTCCAATTAACGAAACCATCACCACTAATGCCGATCACTCTCGCGCGGCCGATGCAAATTTCGCAACGCGCGCTGAAGATTTTGAATCTCGCGCTCGTCATCGATTTTCTGCCGCTCAGCGAGCTCGAGCGTCTCAAGCACTTCCTCCATTTCATCGAGCGCGTGCTTGAGTTCCTCGATGACCCGGTTCACTTGTTCGATGGCATCGGTAATTGCCGGCGTCTTGTGCGCGGGTTCGGGAGATTCGTGATGATGATGGCGCTGCTCGGACTCTTCGATGGCGGGTTGGGAAGATTCGGCCACGCCGGCCGGGCCGGCGGATTCACCGGTCTGCGGCGGCAACGCTTCGCGCGGCTCGCGGCGCCGGGAATGGCGGCGACCGCCGCGTCGGGAGCGACGCCGGCCTCGGGGGGCTGCTGCTTCGGATGGCGCAGCCGCGCTTTTTTCTGCTTCGTCAGGCGACATAAGCACAGGTTGCCCCGAGGAAATTAAATTGCAAAGGAATTTTGAACACGCATTTTTTTCGGCCGAATGTGGTTTGATTTGGTTTGACCGGGTTTGACCGCTGTTGAGGGATAACGGTTTCCGTTTTTGACACTGGGATTCGCCATCGTGCCTCCCCCCTGTACGATCGGGCACGACAAGGCACGACTGCGGCGAGGGGAACCCACGCATAAGCCGGCTGCAAGGCGGTGCTCGGAGGCAACTTGCACTCGGATGGCAGCGAGATTTTTTCGTTTTCGGGACAAGCCCACATCAGTTTTTTTATTTTTTTGGCCCGATTTAGCCGAATTTAGCCGAAGTTAGTCGAATTCAGTCGGAGGGAGCCTGGGATTGCGGCGCTGCCAGGGCCGATTTCGCGCGACAGGAATTTGCCGGCGGGCTGTATGTGCCGGCGGGCCATAAGTTGATTCGTTCCCATTTCCATTCATCCTTTCTTTCCTC
>DASXHY010000307.1:0-5564 GCA_036488095.1 Verrucomicrobiia bacterium
TCGCTCAATTCTTCCCGCAGCGCCGCGGCCAATCGCTCGTATTGCGGCAGTGAATTGAAGAGTTGCGCCGAAACGCGCAGCAGCCGCGCAGGCGGCGCGGGCCACGAGATAATCGGTACTTCGATTCGATGCTTCATCCGCAGCACATCCTGCAACGGCCATTCGTTGAACGGCAATCGCGGCAATTGTCCTCTGGCGGCGTCCGGCAGCGGAACCGCGGCGATTGAACCGATGAATTCTTCGGGGCACGGTTCGGCGATTTGCAACGTCTCGCACAACAATTTTCTTGCGGCCAAGGCGAGCGCGCGGTTGCGCTCCATCACTGCCGGCCAGCCTCCGGGCAATTGCGAACCGATGAAGCGAATCGCTTCCGGCACGCTCAAAAACGCCGAGGGATCGAGCGTTCCCTGCCAGCCGAACTCGAGGAGAAATCGCGAGCGATCCTTGCGCGGCGAATTTGCGCCGTGACTGATCGTGAGCGGGCGAATGAGTTTTTGTTTGTCGCGCCGCACGCGCAGGAACGCCGCGCCTTTGGGCGCGCAAAGCCATTTGTGGCAATTGCCGGTGTAATACGTTGCGTTGAGTTTTCGCAGATTCAGCGGAACCATTCCCGGCGCGTGCGCGCCATCCACCAACGTGTCCACGCCGCGCGCGTTCAATTCCTTTACAATTTTGGCGACCGGCAAAATGATGCCAGTCTGGCTGGTGACGTGATCCATCAGCGCCAGCCTGGTCCGCGATGTCACGCGTTCGAGGATCGGCGTGATGATTTCGTCGGCATTGGAAAATGGGAATAGAACCGGCGCGACCACCACGCGCGCACCGGAACGTTGCGCGACAAAATCCAGCGCGTTTCGGCAGGCGTTGTATTCGTGGTTGGTGACCAGCAATTCATCGCCGCGTTGAAACGTGAGCGAGCGCAAAACCGAATTGACGCCGCTGGTCGCGTTGGAAACAAAAACCAAATCGTCCGCGTCCGAGCCGACGAATTGCGCCAGGGTCGCGCGCGCGGCATCCAATGCCTTTTCCGCTTCGCGCACGAGAAATTGCAAGGGCTGGCGTTCCATCCGCGCGCGCCACTCGTTTTGAATTTCCAGGATGCGTTTGGGACATGCCCCGAACGCGCCGTGATTCAGGAAAAGAATTTTCGGGTCCAGCAGCCACGCCCGCGGATTCGCGGCGGGCTTTGAAAGGTTATTCGGATTCGGCACCGCGACAGGATAACTTAACTCCGCGGGTATTGGAAAGAGTGCGCCTACGCAGCGGCGTCACTGACGGCTTGAGTTTTCTCCACGTCCTGCGAGTTGGAATGCTGCAACATTTTCGCGCGGTATTCGATGGGCGTCGTCTTCGTGACGCGCTTGAAAACGCGGCAGAAATAGGCGGCATCCCGAAAGCCGCAGCGCACGGCCACGTCTTCCAGTTTGAAATTATAATTGCACAGGAGGAACTTGCTCCGCGCAATCCGGACGTGGGTCAAATAATCAATGAACGTCATGTGCCCATGCCGGTGAAACACGCGCGAAAGGTGGTTGGGACTGACGCTGAACAAATGCGCCACCGAATCGCGCGTGATGTCATTCTGGTAGCTGCCCTGGAGGTACACGCAGACGCGTTCGAAGAAACTTTGTCCCTTGTTTTCGCCTTCCGCTCCGGGCGATTCATGGACCAGCCGCTCGACGCATTGCACGAGCGCGCGGGCCAATTCAGCAAACGCCGCCGCCGGTTCCTTGACGGAATATAATTCCAGCATTGCCTCGAGAATATGCGGAATCGGGCCGCTCACCGGAGCGGGGACCGAAAATTTGTGGACGACAAGTTGCGGTGTTTTGGGCCCTTTGGCGGAGACGATGCTGACACCAAGCTGCTTTCTGCCAAACAGCAGCGACATGACTTCCACCTTGCGTTCCCAGGTCGGATAATTCCAGCAGTTGGGCGGGATAAACAAGGCGCTGCCCGGGCGAAGACAAACGGTTTCGATCTTTGCGTCCTGTTCGATTTGATTTTCGTATTCGCCCTTGAGTGGAATTTCCAATCGCGGAAAAGTGACGATGTGGCTGAACAGCGGCGGGTGCAATTGCCGGCCGCAGACAAACACATCGTGCAGTGGGCGCCTGGTCAGGAGGTCTTGCGGCCACCAATCGAGGGGTACGGTCGGTTGCATAATCAATTTCGCGACAGTCCGTTGACCGCCGGGGTGCTCGGTCATTTATTCGGGCGGAGATAGGTTAGACGTTACAAAAGTGAAATAAAAGAGACTTTTTCATCATTGAGCCGGCGCGATAAAAACGACCTTTCCCGCCGTAATTGAGCCGGCGCGGCTAGCGGTTACAAAACTACCATAACGGATACATATTTCGGATTGTGCACGTTGCGGGCGGATGCCGATGATTCTGCAAAATTGAGCGTGTCACGAACGAATCGGCTCGTTATCCTCCGGCCACGTTCGCCGCAAACTTATTATCAGCCATGAATCGAAGAGAGTTCATCCGCAATACATCACTCGCCACCGCCACTTTGCTCGTCAGCGCCAACGCCTGGGCTCAGGACGGCAATTTCCCGACCGTGCGCGTCCCGGCCGCGAAACGCAAATTCAGGAGTGAGGCCGTGGAGCGCACGACCGAGCGCGTCAAATCATCCATCGGCAACAAGGAAATCGGATGGATGTTCGGAAACTGTTTTCCGAACACGCTCGATACGACCGTCGATTTCGCGATGGTTGACGGCCGTCCGGATACGTATGTGATTACCGGCGATATCGACGCGATGTGGCTGCGCGATAGTTCGGCGCAGGTGTATCCGTATCTGTCGCTCTTAAAGGAAGACAGTCAGTTGCAACAATTGGTTGCTGGGGTGATCAATCGCCAGACGCGCTGCATTCTCAAGGACCCCTACGCGAATGCGTTTTACAAGGATTCGACGAAAGTGAGCGAATGGGCCAGCGATCGCACCGATATGAAGCCCGGCGTTCACGAGCGGAAATGGGAAATTGATTCGCTCTGTTATCCCATTCGCCTCGCCTACGGTTATTGGAAAGCCACCGGTGATGCGGCGCCGTTCGATGAGCAATGGCAACAAGCGATTGCGCTCATCCTGCAAACGTTTCACGAGCAACAGCGCAAGCATGGCAAGGGCCCGTATCATTTCATGCGCCGGACAGAAACCGCCACCGACACCGTGCCCGGTCGCGGTTATGGGAACCCGGCCAGACCCGTCGGTTTGATTTATTCGATGTTCCGTCCCAGCGACGACGCGACGATTTTTCCGTTTTTGATACCGTCGAATTTTTTCGCGGTGGTGAGCCTTCGCCAGGGGGCGGAAATGGTGGAGCAATTGCGCAAGGATTCGAATCTGGCGAAGGAATGCCGCGCGCTTGCCGACGAAGTCGAGCAGGCGCTCCATGAATATTCCGTCGTCAATCATCCGTTCGCCGGGAAGGTTTACGCGTATGAAGTGGACGCGTTCGGGAATTATTATTGCACCGACGACGGCAACATCCCGAGTTTGCTTTCGCTGCCTTATCTGGGCGCGGTCAAGCACAGCGACAATCTCTACCAGAACACGCGCAAAATGCTGTTGTCGGAAAAAAATCCTTATTATTGCGTCGGGAGCGCCGCGAAGGGCCTCGGCGGGCCGCATGTCGGCATGGATATGATCTGGCCGCTCGGTGTCATCATCCAGGGCCTCACGAGTCAGAGCGACGAGGAGATCAAAGAATGCCTGACAACGCTTCAGCACACGCACGCCGGGACTGGCTTCATGCACGAAGCTTTCAACAAAGATGATCCGAAAAAATTCACGCGCTCGTGGTTTGCGTGGGCGAACACGATTTTTGGCGAACTGGTGCTGAAAACTTTTAACGAACGCCCGCAATTGCTGAGTTAAGTGCGGCGCGCCGCACCCGGGTATCCTTCAAAAATGAAAATTAAAAACTCGGTTGTTCCCGCTGTTTTTGTCGCGGGCATTTTCACATTTTTGTTTGCCAACTCCACATTGGCGAAACAAAACGAACTCACGATAAAAAGTCCGGATGGCAAAATTCGCGTTGCTGTGCGGGCGGGCGAGCATCTGAGTTACTGCGTGACTTTTCACGGACAATCTGTGGTCGGGAAATCGGAGTTGGGAATTATCGTGGACGGACAGGACCTCGGCGGAAATGCTGCGTTTGCGGACAAGCCGGAAACGAAAACCATCAACGAAACTTACCCAACGCGTGGAGTTCATCCGGTCGCGATTAATCATTGCGACGCCGCCGTGATTGCTCTCGCCAGCGGCCATACGAAATGGAAACTCGAAGTGCGCGTGTTCAATGACGGCGTCGCCTGTCTGGCAGCGGGTCGCGCCGCATCAATGGCGAAAGCACTGAATGGAACGTGCCCGTCGGGTCGATACTTTGGCATCAGGACGAAAACAATTCCTCCTACGAATCGAAATTTTATCCCGACGTTGTCGGCCAATTACCCAAGGGCCTGAAACTGATGGCTCCGGCCACGTTGAAATTTCCCGGCGGCGCGGGTTACGCGATGATGACCGAAGCGAATCTCATTTCCTATAGCGACATGGCGTTGCAGGCATCGGGCGAGAGCAGCTTCAAGGCATTGTTTCATTACGACCCCGAAGGATGGAGTCAGGAAGGAGAAATTGTTTCGCCATGGCGTGTCACGATCCTCGCGCGCGATTTGAACACGTTCGTGAACAGCGACATTATCAAAAATCTTTGTCCGCCGCCGTCGCCGGAGCTCGCGAATGCCGCCTGGATCAAACCGGGCCGCTCCATCTGGCACTGGCTCACCGGCGGAGCGCCGAAGTTGGAGGAGCAGAATTCGTGGATCGATGGCACCCGGCAGATGGGCTATGAATATTATCTGGTGGATGATGGCTGGCGGAATTGGAACGGCGGCGGAGACAACGCCTGGGATGCGATGCGGGGCGTCGTTGATTATGCGAAAAGCCAGGGCGTGAAAATTTGGGCATGGGTGAATTCAAAATATGTTTTCACGCCGGAAGATCGCATGGCTTATTTCAAACGCGCGAAAGACCTGGGCATTGTCGGTTTGAAAATCGATTTTCCGCATCCCGCCAACACGGTCTGGGTGCAATGGTATGACGACACGCTGCGCGATGCGGCGGCGGTCGGGCTGATGATTGATATCCACGGCGCCGTCAAACCGACCGGACGCGAGCGGACTTGGCCGAACGAAATGACGCGCGAAGCCATCAGCGGCCGCGAGCAGGGGAAGAATCCCTCCGTTCACGACACCACGTTGCCGTTCGTGCGCTACGTGCAAGGGCCCGCGGATTACACGCCAACTTTGTTGATTCCGAAGCGGCTGGACGGTTCTTCTTTCGCGCACGAACTGGCAATGCCGATTGTGTTTACCTCGCCGTTTTTGTGCATGGGCGACAATCCGAAACATTACCTCGAAAGCGACGCCGCGGATGTATTGAAGGCGCTGCCATCGGTTTGGGATGAAACGGTCGTATTGCCGGAAAGCAAAATCGGAAAATTGGCCGCGTACGCGCGCCGTCACGGAAACCAATGGTTCATCGGCGCAATCAATGAC
>DASXHY010000311.1:0-4836 GCA_036488095.1 Verrucomicrobiia bacterium
GGGCACGGCATTTTCGTTCGTGCATTTGCTGGATTACCTGGCGGAGAAAAATCTGCGATTCACACTTCCGCCAGGCTCCCGAGTGATGGAAACTGGCGGCTACAAAAATCGTTCGCGCTTTTTGCCGAAGGCGGAACTGCACGCTCTGATCGTGGAGCGGTTGGGGGTTCCGGCGTCGGAAATTCTCTGCGAATATGGCATGAGCGAATTGGGCTCGCAGGCGTATGCTGCCGGGGGCGGTGATTTCCATTTCCCACCATGGGCGCGCGCGCAAGTTATTTCTCCCGAAACGGGGCGGGAAGTGCGTGACGGCGAAACCGGCCTGTTGCGCATCTGTGACCTGGCGAATGTTTTTTCGGCGATGGCGATTCAAACCGAGGACCTGGCTATCCGGCGCGGCGACGGATTTGAATTGATTGGCCGTGCGGCGCTTGCCGAACCGCGCGGTTGCTCATTGATGGCGACATGAGCGAATTGCCAGCAAATCATAAAAGTCGCACGCTTTGCCTGACCGGAATGCTGCACGGATTCACGCATCTCTATGGCACCGCCTTGCTGCCGCTTTATTTGTTGATGCAACGCGACCTGAAACTCGATGGCGTCAGCAAAGCGACTTCGCTGGTGACCGTGATGATGGTGGCGTATTTCCTTCCGAGTTATCCGCTGGGAGTTTTGGCGGACCGCACGAGCCGAAAAAAGCTGCTCGCCTACGGGTTGCTGATCAACGCCCTCGCGTTCGTCGGGCTCGCGTTTGCTCGGAATTATCCGTGGGCAATCGCCTGCGTGATACTGGCTGGAATCGGCGGCAGTTCGTATCATCCGGCGGCGACGGCCATGATCGCGCGCCTGTTTCCGTCCAACACCGGGCGGGCGTTGGGGCTGGCGGGCATCGGCTCCGGCGCGGGATTTTTTCTAGGACCGCTTTACACCGGTTGGCGCGCGGCGACGCTTGAGCCGGTGCTGGGCGCGGCGGCGTGGCGCAGGCCGATTTTGGAAATTGGAATTTTGGGAATTCTTGCTGCCGGATTATTCGCGTGGTTGGCCAGCGAGGAAGCGGTTGTTGTGACGGACCGAAAGCAAACAACTTTGCCCGCCGGCAAATTGTTTCCCACGCCTGCGCTTTGTTTTTTTTTCCTGCTGACAAGTTTACTTTTCAGCCTGCGCGATTTTGCAGGGTTGGCAATGGCGAGCTTAAGTCCGCTGTTTTTGCAAAATGCCGAGGGATACGATACCCGGCGCGCGGGAATCGCGGTGAGCGCGCTTTTTATTGGTGGCGTTATCAGCAATCCGCTGCTGGGCAGTTTGAGCGATGGCAGAAGAAAGCTGTGGATCACGTTTGTCATCGGCGCCGGCTCGTTGTTGATCATTATTTTTCCGCATGTGCCGGCGCGGTGGACCATTCCGTGCCTGCTGGCGTTCGGATTTTTCTTCCTGGCCAGTTTTCCGATTGTGGAAGCGGCGCTGATGCAATCCGTACCCGACGCGGTGCGCGGGCGCGTGTTCGGCGTCTGGGTAATGATAACTGGATTCGTTGGCGGGCTGGCGGCGTGGGTGGTTGGCCTTTTGGTGAAGCACATGGGCGACGCCGCGCACGAAGGGCATAATTATTTTGCGTTGTATGGCGCGATTGGAGGCTTGGGCCTTCTGGCGCTGGCTGGTCTGCCTTGCCTGCACGCGATTCGCAAGCGGGAACATCTGGATGAAAATGGGTCCGGGATTCAGCAATCGCCGGTGACTGCGGGAAAGGCGTCCGCCGAATGAACCTGCCGAATTACTTTTTAGCGGACCTGCCGCCAGACGCGCTGCTTACGGCAGCGATGTTGAACGACGCGTGCCAGGCGCTAAAACAGAACCGCGAAAAATATCTTGCGGGACGGTCCACGCAAAACCTCGTGGACGTGCTTTGCGGGCTGGCGGAAAGCTGGCTTCAACCGGAGTATCCATTTCGCAAGCTCGCGCTGGAAAAAGGCCCGGCGGCGACCGGTTTTTCGCGCGGGACACTCGCGAGCGGATTGGACAATTTCTTCAAGCAGTTCACGCCGGAAAATTTCAACGCGTTGTTGCTGCAGGAACTCGGCCACGCGCGGCGTTTGGATGAGATTGTCTCCAACGGCGCGGAGGAAAAAGCCTCGCGCGGCGCGGTGGCGCGCGGGCCGGAACTGCTGGCGCACATCGCGGCGGGGAATATTCCGAATCCGACGTTGATGAGCATCGCGCTCGGTGTGCTGACGCGCTCGGCGCAATTCGTGAAGTGCGCGAGCGGCGCCGCTTTTGTGCCGCGATTGTTCGCGCATTCGCTTTATGAGATTGAGCCAAAGCTGGGCGCGTGCCTGGAAATTGCCGAATGGCGCGGCGGGAGGGCAGATGTTGAAAAAGCGCTTTTCGAGAACGCGGACTGTGTGACCGCTACCGGCAGCGACGAAGCGCTCACGGCTATTCGTCATCATCTGCCGGCGCGAGCGCGCTTTCTCGGTTATGGCAATCAGTTGAGCTTTGGTTACGTCACGGGCGAGGCGGTCAGCGGGTTCCAGGCAAAGAAAACCGCCGCGCAGGCGGCGACGGACGTGGTGGCGTGGAACCAGTTGGGTTGCCTTTCGCCCCACGTGATTTATGTCGAACACGGGGGCGCCGTGGCGGCGGAACATTTCGCCGAAATGCTTGCGGAGGAATTGGCGAAGCGCGAAGAGACGGAGCCGCGCGGCGAAGTCGCGGCGGAAACGGCGGCGACGATCGCCTCGCGCCGGGCATTTTACGAAGTGCGGGCGGCGCATTCGCCGGACACGCGTTTTTGGCGCAGTGAAAATTCGACGGCGTGGACGGTGGTTTACGAAGCGGACGCGCGGTTCCAATTGTCGTGCCTGAATCGATTCATTTACGTCAAAGGCGTGAGCGATTTGAAAACGGCGCTGGAAGGCGCGGACCCGGTGCGTGGCAAAGTGTCGACCGTAGGGATCGCCGCGGGGGAAGAAAAGGCGGGAGCACTGGCCGCGCAATTGGCGGCGTGGGGCGTGATGCGAGTTTGCTCGCTCGGCCGGATGCAGAACCCGCCATTGACGTGGCGGCACGATGGCCGGCCCGCGCTGGGTGATTTGGTGACGTGGATGGATTTCGAGAAATGAAATTTAACGCAAAGGCGCAAAGAAACGAAGACGCCAGGTTTGAGAACTTTGCGACTCTGCATCTTTGCGCCTTTGCGTTAAGAGTGCGGTTTGTTTTTGGATGACTATGGAATTACGAAAAACATTTCAGTTTGAAGCGGCGCATTTGCTGCCGCGTTTGCCGCAGGCGCACAAATGCCGGCGGTTGCACGGGCACAGTTTCAAGGTGGAAATCGCCGTGGCGGGCGAGTGCGACGCGGAACTGGGTTGGGTGATGGATTACGCGGACATCTCGGACGCCTTCAAGCCGATCTGGGAAAAGCTGGATCATCGTTACCTCAATGAAATTCCGGGCCTCGAAAATCCGACGAGTGAAAATGTGGCGCTGTGGATTTGGAAAAAGTTGAAGCCGAAGCTTCCGTTGCTGACCGAGATCGTAGTGGCGGAAACGTGTACGGCGCGGTGTGTTTATCGGGGATAGGGATTCCGGATTTACGATTTGGGATTTACGATTTACGAGCGGAAGGGGTTATTACACGCGCGTATAGGGCCTCGTATTGGGATACGATAAGTCGCGCCGAAAATTTTTCCTGCGCGCGTTTTTGCGCGACTTTTCCCATTGTCTCGCGGAGTTCTCGATTTTGAATCAATTCCTCTGTTGCACGGGCGAGGGCTTCGGCATCGCCGGGCGGCGCGAGACGTCCGCTCACACTGTCTTCGAGCACTTCGGGAATTCCGCCGACTCGGGTCGAGACGCTGGGGCAGCCAAAACACATACCCTCCAAAATACCCAGGCAAAAGCTTTCCGTTTCCGAGGTGAACAGCCCAAGGTCGGCTGCCTGCACGTAGTCTTCGATGTCAGCGACCTTTTCGCGAACGATGACGCGCTGCTCCAGGCCAAGGCGTTTCATTTCGGAAACGAACGGCGCGAAACTTTCCCCGGCGAGCAGCAGCAGCTTGAAGGAATCGCGCGGGCGGATTCGCGCAATGGTTTCGAGCAAGAGATCGATGCGTTTCACGGGCCGCAAATTGGACGAATGGAACAACAGCACTTCATCGCGCAGCCCGAGTTCGCGGCGGACGTCGTCGCGGGAGCGCTTGGACGGGCGCGGCTCGAAAAAATTATGGATGACTTCGATTGGTCCGTCGAAACCGAGTACGCGCTGAGTTTCTTGTTTCAAAAAATCAGAAACGGCGGTCACGGCGTCCGATCGCGTGAGCGCGTGATGGATGGCGGGGCCATAACCCGGATCGCAACCGAGCAGCGTGCTATCGGTGCCATGCAAAGTGGTGACAACGCGCGGTTGTTGCTCCGGCGGCAGCATGGATTGGGCGAGGATGGCCGCCGTGGCGTGAGGCACCGCATAATGAACGTGGAGCACGTCGAGTTGGTGATCGCGGCTGACTTCGGCCATCCTGACGGAAAGGGGCAGGGTGTAATCCGGGTATTTGAATAAGGCGTAGTCGTTGACGACGACGGGATGGAAGAAAAGGCGGGGCGCATTTTCCGGCAGACGAAATGGGCGCTCGTAACTGATGAAATGAACTTCGTGTTCGCGGCGGGCCAGTTCTTCACCAAGTGCCGTCGCGAGGATGCCGCTGCCTCCGACCGACGGATAACAGGTGATGCCGATTTTCATTAAAATTTGCGCGCACTTCTGCCGGCCTCCGCGAGCGAGTCGAACACGAGCGGGTCGTTCGGAAAGAGCGCCATGGCGTGCTCCACACCGGCTCGCAA
>DASXHY010000335.1:0-5119 GCA_036488095.1 Verrucomicrobiia bacterium
GACCTGGACTGGATCGTGATGAAAGCGCTGGAGAAAGAGCGACAGCGGCGTTACGAGACTGCCAACGCGCTGGCCATGGACGTCCGGCGTTATCTCGATAATGAACCGGTCAACGCCCGTCCGCCCAGCCAGCTCTATCGCCTCCAGAAATTGATTCAACGCAACAAGGTGATTTGCGCCTGCGTCCTGGTGGTGACGCTCACTTTGATTGCCGGGCTGGAAGTTTCCACCAGTTTTTTCTTCGAGGAACGCCAGGCACGCATGGAGGCTGAACAGGCGCACGCCAATGAAATGCTGTTGCAGAAAAAAGCCAAGGCGCGCGAAGTCATCACTGAGTGCAGCGTTCTGTTGAGTCATGACGCCGTCGCGGAAGCGGATAAGGTCGCGGACGCGATTCCGGTGGAATTGCTTTCGCCCTCCCGCGAAGGCAGCGATGTTTTTCGCCGCCTCGGTCTGTGGAATTTGTACCAGCGCAACTGGAAACAGGCCGCCAATCGTTATATTGCTTTGTTACAGGTCAACCAGGTGGACAAGAATGACCGGACCGACCAGGTGTATGATTTGTTGTTTGCCGCGCCGATCTTGATCGAAGCCGGCGATATCGCCGACTACGAGCGAATTCGGCGGGCGGCATTGACCCGCATGGGCAACACCACCAGCCCGAATGCCGCTGAACAGTTGATGAAGACCAGCTTGCTGCTGCCGGCGGACGATTCCATTCTCGAGCAATTGGTGCCGTTGGAGCGCATCGTGGTCGATACGCTGAAAAGCCATGATCCAGCAGTGAATGACCAAAGCCTGCTTGCCGCTTGGCGGACTTTGGCCCTGGCACTGCTGGAATATCGGCGGGGAAATTTCAGCGCAGCCGTGAGCGAGTTGCAGGTGTGTTTAAACTATCAAGGTCAGTCGCCGGCCTGCATCGCCAGCAGCCATCTGCTGCTCAGCATGGCTCTCCATCAGCTTGGGAAAATCGAACGAGCTGACCTGGAGTTGGAGCAGGGCCGGACCATGGTGCAGAATCGGTTTAAACAGAAGCTCGAATCGGGTGACGATAAAACCGGCAGGATCCAGGGTTGGATCGTGACGCCCATCCTGCTCCACGAAGCAGAGTCATTGTCAAACACCGCCGCCTGGCTCCAATCTGACGACTCGGAATAAACCACGCGATTCTGGCGTGGCATTTTCAAACGTCTTGACGTGTCATTCCACAAGATATTAATGTATAGACAATCAAAACAAAACCCCTATAGGTCATGGCTCTTGAATCGATTCAATCCTCCCCGGCAGCAGTGATACCCGCGCGCGCGCGCGGACTCATGCTGACACTGGTTGCGTGCGTGGCGTTGGCGGGCGGTTTTCTGTTTGGCTACGACACGGCGGTCATCAACGGCGCGAATCAATTTCTGAAGATGTTTTTTCATCTGACGCCGTTCCAGGAGGGGATTGCGGGGGCGAGCGCCATTTTGGGTTGCATTCCCGGGGCGATGTTCGCCGGTTTTTTGAGCGATCGTTATGGCCGGCGAAAAGTCTTGTTCGTCTGCGCCATTCTTTACGCGCTGTCGGGCGTATTGTCGGCGGTGCCGAAAACCTTCACGGAATTTCTGCTGGCCCGTTTTATCAGCGGGTTGGGTATTGGCGCCTCCTCCATGATTTGTCCCGTGTATGTGGCGGAGTTGGCGCCGGCGGTCTGGCGCGGTCGGTTCGGATCGTTTTTTCAACTCGGGATTGTGACCGGGATTTTTCTGACGCTGTTCATCAACGCAAGAATCGAGGCGTTGGGAAACCCGGACTGGAATGTGGCCACCGGTTGGCGGTGGATGCTGGGGGCGGAAGTCCTGCCCGCGCTTTTCCTGTTGGTATTGCTGTTCTTCGTGAAAGAGAGCCCGCGATGGCTGGTGCAAGTGGGACGCGAAAGCGAGGCGAGGGTGACTCTGGAAAAAATTCACGGGGCAACGGAGGCGGAGGCGGAAATTGCCGCGACCAAGGACGTTTTGAAGCAAAGCAAAGCGGGTTTTTTTGAGCTTTTATCCAACGCCCGCTTCCGCAAGGTGCTGGTGATTGCTGTGTTGCTGATGGCGTTTTCGCAATTCAGCGGCATCAATGCGATCATGTATTATTCCACCAAGATTTTTACCACGGCGGGAGTCGGTGTGAAAGATTCGTTCATGGCCTCGGTGGTGGTTGGGCTCGTGAACCTGTTGTTCACCCTGGTGGCGGTGGCGCTCGTGGACAAGGCGGGACGAAGAATTCTTTTGCTCGTGGGACTCGTCGCCCAGGTGATTGCGCTGGGAGCGGTCGGATGGATGTTCAAAACGCATATCGGCGGGATTTCATTGCTGATTGCGATTCTCGCCTTTATCGGCGCTTTCGCAATGGCGCTGGGGCCGATCCCATGGATTCTCTGCTCGGAAATTTTTCCCGCGCGCGTGCGGGGCCGGGCGATGTCTGTGGCGACGTTTACGATTTGGGCCTCGTGCTACCTCGTGGCGCAGACTTTTCCAATGTTGAATGACAGTGCGGCGGTGGGGCCGGCGCTTACGTTTTGGATTTATGCGGCGTGCAGTTTGGCCGCGTTGATATTTGTATTCTTCCTGGTGCCGGAAACCAAAGGGCGAAGCCTGGAAGAAATTGAAGCGAGCTTCGCGGGCCGCCGGCTGGGTTGAATGGAGCTGAACCCAGTCGTTCCCTTGACAGGTAAATTTTAATTGTATAGACAAATGGATGTATGCTGAATCTTGATCATGGGAGCCCTATTCCGCTGCGGGCACAGGTGGAAACATTGCTGCGCAAGATGGTTCTGCAACCGGAATATCAGAAAGGCGGACTTTTGCCGGACGAGATGGCCCTGGCGGCGGAACTGGGAGTCAGCCGCGGGACGGTTCGCTCCGGAATCAGCAAGCTGGTTTTTGAGGGTGTGCTGGAACGGAAGGCCGGCGTGGGCACGCGCGTTTCGAATCGGCACCTCGAATCCGGGATCAGCGCGTGGCGCAGTTTTACCCGCGAAATGGCGTCCAAAGGCATTACGGTTGAAAATTTTCGTTTGGATTATCGTTTGGCCAAGCCGGGAGTTGACGCCGTCCGCACGTTGCATTTGAACGAACGCACTTTGATTTGGCGGCTGGATCGGGTGCGCGGCTGGGATGGAAAGCCAGTGCTGCAAAGCACCTCGTGGTTTCACCCGCGCATCGGACTCAAGGGCAATGAAGATACGTCCAGGCCAGTTTATGAGATGATTGAAAGCGCGACCGGTGTGCGGCCCAGTTCTGCGCGCGAGGAATTCACCGCCGTCGCCGCGGATTCCCGGCTGGCGCGGTTGCTGGATGTGCGCCGGGGAACGCCTTTGCTGCTTCGTCGTCATACCGTTTTTGACCAGGGCAGCCGCCCGTTTGAATATGCGGAGGTGCATTATGTCAGCTCGCGCTTTGCCTTGACCCTGGAAATGCGCCGAGGTGCGACATGATTTCGCTGGGTGCCGATTTCGGTGGGACGCGAATCAAGCTGGGTGTGGTGCGCGACGGGGTGGTGGTTGCGCAGAGCGTGATCCCCGCGGAATCCAGCCGCCATTTAACCGAACGGCTGGAAGCAATCGCGGCCGGTTTTGAAAAAATTTGCGCGCAGGCGGGCGTCGCTCTCTCCGATTGCGACGGTGTGGGGTTTTCGTATCCCAGCATCATCGACCGGCGGACCGCGCGAATATTGGATCACTTTGGGAAATTTGGCGATGCCTCGGCTGTTGATTTGCGGAGCTGGGCGGAGCAACGGCTTCACCTGCCTTTGGAAATTGATAACGACGCGCGCATGGCGTTAATCGGCGAGTGGCGCTATGGCGCGGGAAGGGGATGCGACAATTGCGTGATCATCACTCTGGGCACAGGCATTGGCGTCTCTGCGGTGATCGAAGGGCAGGTATTGCGTGGAGTGCATGGGCAGGCGGGAATTCTGGGAGGCCACACCACATTGCAGACGAATGGCAGGAGTTGCGTGTGCGGCAACGTCGGTTGCGCCGAATTGCTCGCGTCCACTTCCGTCATCGCGCGGCTCGCGCGTGAGCATCCCCTTTTTGCGTGCAGCCCGTTGGCCATGCTGCAGGTGATCGATTACGCGGCGATTTTTCGTTTCGCGTCCGAAGGTGACGCCTGCGCGATCGCGCTGAGAGATCGCAGCCTCGAGACGTGGGCCGCGCTGGCGGTGAATCTAATCCATGTCTTTGATCCGGAGTTAATCATTTTTGGCGGCGGCATCATGGGCAGAGCCAGTGAAATTCTGCCGTTTGTGCGCGATTATGTGTCGCGTCACGCGCATACGCCGTGGGGCCGCGTGAAGGTCGTGGCTTCCGAGTTGGGCGACCGCGCCGCGTTGCTCGCATGCGAATGGCTGGTGCATGAACACGATGTGGAAAAGGCGGGTTAAGATGAGCGGCTCGAATTACGACAAATTTCCAAAAATCAGTGTTCCCAATTCCGGCGGAAAATGCGTGGCCGGCTGGCAGAATTGCGCCGAGCGATTAAACGTGGCCATCCGCCAACGGAATGCCCGGCGCACCGTGCTGGTGGTGGAGTGCTATCCGGGCGTCAACGAAACTGAAATCATTGGCGAACTCAACACGCGTCTAAAACCGGCACGGATGGTGCGGGCGGCGGAAGCGATGCGGGAGAGCGCGGCGGTTGAGGATTTGGTGGCGCCGTTTCTCGGGGGCAACGATCCGGTGTTTGGATTTCTGAGCGGGCTCGTCTTGCCGCAGTTTTTTGACGAGAACAAAGTTGGATTTTTTCGCGCGCAACTTGCGGACGTCAAAGCCGGGCTGATTTTGGTCGTTGGTCGCGGCGCGCGGCATTTGGTAGAAGGCGATATTTTAGTTTACGCGGATTTGCCGCGTTGGGAGGCGCAGAATCGCTTTCGCCGGAATGAAACGAACAATCTCGGGGCGGACAATCGGCTGGCCCCCGCCAGTCTGCAATACAAAAGGGCGTTTTTTGTGGACTGGCGGGTGGCCGATCGATGGAAGCGGACGCTGATGCACGTTTGGGATTTCGTGCTGGACACGACGAAAGCGAATGAGCCGAAGCTCGCCGAGGGAAATGCGGTGCGGGAGGCAATGCGGCACGCGGTGACGCGACCG
>DASXHY010000348.1:0-4636 GCA_036488095.1 Verrucomicrobiia bacterium
TGCTCGCTTTCACGGTCGCCGCGAATGAACTGCGCGCCTTCGATGATGCCGTATTGACGGAATGTGTTGACGTAAATCGTGCGGTTCGTGCCCAGGTCGGGAGAATACAATGAAGTGCCCTGGTATAATTGGCCCGGCGGAAGCGGGATCCCCAGGGTGTCGAGAACGGTCGGCATCAAATCCACCTGCGAGCCGATGGTGTGATTGACGCGATAACCGGGATGATCGGGATCCATGATAATCAATGGCACGTTTGCCAACTCCGGAGTCATCAGCCAGCCGTGGCCGACCGGGCCGCCATTTTCGCCGAGCATTTCGCCGTGGTCGGCGGTGATGACAATCAGCGTTTTATCCAGCAGCCCGGATTCCTTCAATTGGTCCACGATCGATGAAATCGTCCAGTCCATATAAAGCAGTTCGTTGAAATAAAATGGGCTGAGGTCGCCGGCTTTTCCCATTTTCTTCTGTTGAAACTGGCGCGGCGTGCCATCGAACGGATTGTGCGGCGCGGCGGGAACGTAGGTCATGAAAAATTTCTGCTTGCTCACCGCGTAGGTTTTAATCCGGTCGCGCATGGCATCCAGCGTGTCTTCCTCCCGCAATCCCCAGGAGACCGGCTTGGTCTTGTGCGTGGCGGGCATTGTGTCGGCATCATACGAGCCATCGAGATCCCGGTTCCGCAGAAAATCGCGAAAGTCCGTGTAATCAAAAAACGACGAATAAAACATCGAACACGAATAGCCGTGGTCATGGAGCGCCTCGAAAATGCTTTTTACCGGCACGCGCTGCTCCGTGAAGGCGTGATAATCCCCCACCGGATACAAGCCGGTGAAGGTGGCAAAGCGCGCGTTCATTGATCCGGCGAAGACCGAGAAGAAGTTCGGAAAGAGTTCCATCCGGTCCTTGTATTGGGACAACAGCGGTTCCGTGTTTTCCGAACTGCCGAACAACGACAAGTGCTGGTTGTAGGTTGATTCCTGGAAAATCAAAACGACATTGAGGTCCCGCGGCGAATGAGTGGACACGGACCGCACCGGCGCGCCGAGCGTGGTCATGCCCAGTCCGGCGGCGGTTTTCAAAAATGTCTCCCGGTTCATGACCGACAGGCTGGATCGTTTGAACCACGGAGTCGTCTCCACGAAACGAACGACTGTTTGCCCTTCGGCCTTGTCACCCGGCGCGAGGGCAATCCCCGCCACTCCCAGCAAAACGCAGGCGACCACCGCGAACGCCAGGCTGCCCCTAAGGCCAGCCGGCCCGGCGGCCGATTGTTTCGAGCGAACACCACGAAGCGCCCAAAGCGTGACCGCATAGAGCGCCGCCATCACCGCCAACCCCAGCGCCAGCGAGGGCAGATACGGGCGCGACATTCGCCACATCATTTTTGAAGTTTCCCCGGCGGCGAGCGAAAGCACGTCCCAATCGAATCTTACTTGCATGATTTGCGTCAGGCGCAGATCGGCCAGGGCAATCAAGAGAAGGAGCAGAATGATGGCATCGAGCCATAACAGAGTTCCGGCGGGACGGAATTTCCGGTAAATGGCGGCCAGCACCAGCAATGCGGCCATGATTCCGAATTCGCCGAGAAAATAGCGCGGCAGCATGAATCCCATGCACAGCAGATTTTCATAGTTGTCGGCGCTCGGATAAATGCCGTTGCCCGGATAATTCGTGTTGACCAACAAAAACGTGGCCAGGGCAAAGGGCGCCATTGGCCACCAGCCATTCAGGAACCCGCGTTTCCAGGCGATCAAGCTGATTCCCGCCACTACAATGATTGTTCCCCACAATAAGACCGCAAACTCGGGATTCATTCCGATCAAGCCCAGGCCCGGTTGGAACGGCTGAAATAAAACGAAGAAAGAAGCCGCACCCAGAATTGGCAAAGATATCCAGAACGGATTAACGCGGCCCGAGCCATTCGAAACCAAACAGGCAATTCCCAGGCAATCCACGACCGCCAGCTCGTTGCGATAGTCCATGAAATCGCGCATACAAATCGCGATGTAAGCCGCCGCGAAAACCGCCGTGACGCGCAACATGAGATGTTCGCGGCCTTTGCGCCAGAAACCGTAATAGATAAAAGCATATCCCAGAAGCCAGGCGGCGAGGTAAGGCATACGGAAGCAGGAATTCATTTCTACATACGAGCCCAGAGCTCTCCAACCGAGAATGCCACTCATGACGGCGTGCAGATAATTATTGGGGCCTTCATGAAAGGAAAAAAAGATGAAGAGCGCACCCGCGATCAGCACGCAGGCGTTGGCCGCGCGCACCACGCGAGCGCCGCCGCGCATGCACCGTGTTGATAATTTCCAGAGATTCAATCCCGCCAGCGCCGCAAAAAGATAAAATACAATTGGGTTGAGCCCGGTGGGCGGTTCGCCGCCGACGCGGTAATGAATCTGGAACAAGTCCTTGCGCAGGCTCACCAGCATGATGAGCTTGACCGCACAGAGCGCCGCGAAACCCACCGCAATCCGGTTCCAAATCGCCGGCGATGCCCACCGCGCCAGCCGCGATTCCGTTCGTCCCGCCGGGCTTTCAAGCCCGGGAGCGTCGGCTTCATTCACAGTTTCCTTTGTATTATCAAGCTCAGTCATACCAACGGCACGGGGAGCAGCAAATCTTCGCGCATACGATCAATACCAATTGTCGAATAAATACTGGTGATTGCAGCCGGGCATTCTCGCCACCTCGTCCACGTGTGGCCCGACCCAGGCGACGGCGGCAGTTCGCTGCGGCTCGCACTCGATTCGATGAGTTCCCACCGACAATTGAACGGGCTTGCCATTGAGCGGCACGCCATCGATGGTTCCCACCAAAGGCGTTTCTTTCGGCGGCGGGGCAAGAGCATCCTTGAAACTTTTCGGTTCGCCGTAAGTTCCGATGATATTCGAGTCTTCCGCGGAAGTGATTCGATAACGCCCGGCGTGATACACCTGGAACGTCCCCCCGCCGGCCGGCAGCAAACTGCCCAGCACGAGAAAATCATCGGCCATGGCAACGTATCGTTCGTGCATAAAGTCCTGGTCCTCCTTCGGCAGCCAGTCGGTGCGATAACTCGGGATGATCACCGCAGGCGGATGCTCGGCGAGTATGTCGCGGATATGCGGCCCGGAACCGTTCACCAAATTCTTCAGAATTTGACCGTGAATGAACGAGCGGATGTCGCAGACGTTGCGCGTGGGCACAAACCCGATTCCGTCGAAAACCGTGTCGTTCACCGGATCGGTCAAATCCTCGGTGAGGTTCATCAATTCCTCCTGGCGAAAATTCGGTTTGGAGAAGTGCCGGCGGGTCGCCACGCCAAAGGGCAAAAGATGAATAAAAGCGACGCCCGTGATAATCAGTGGAACAAACCCCGCGCGTCGCGGCATTTGTTTCCAAAGCATCATCCCGTACCGGAACGCGACCAGAAACGCATACGGCGCCACGTGCAACAAGTTATACGGATATGGATTGGGATTGATGAACAAGGCGGTGAGCGCAATTCCCAATAACATCACTTCCGGCAAAATCCCGTCCCAATTCAACGCCGCGCTCCGCTCGCGCATCAACGTTCCGGCACAGGCGATGATCGCCGCAATCGTGACCGCAACCAAAAGCGGTGTCTGGGTTAGCAGACGCGACAGGGTGACCTTAAATGGCCAGAAACGCGTCGCATCGCCGGGCACCGACGTCACGCTCTGCACACCGGCGAGATAATCATGACCCAATCCCACCAGCTTGAACACGAGCCGCAGCGCGAAAAACGCGACCACTGCGCCGACGCACCAGGCGGCAAATAATTTCCAACGCGGCTGGCGCGTGCCCGGCGGAGGGAAGACCAGGATCGCGGCCGAAATGGGAAACGTGTACAGGATGGCTTTGATGGAAGTGAATTCCAACCCCACCAAACACGCGCCCACGAAGAAATATGCGCCCAATCGCGGCGGTTGAAATCTCACCACGCCCCAAATCAACAAAATTCCGGCAAGCAACAAATTATCGTGCCGCACTTCAAAGCCGAAATCCCACAGCGGGGCCAGGGTCGCCGCGCCCGCCAGCGCCACCAGCCAGCGTGGGGAAAGAATTCGCTCGCCGGTGGCCAGTGCCAGCAAAATCCAATTCAGCCAGAAAATCATCAGTGACAGTTCGCGCGCGGCCGCGTACATATCCGCCGCCCGGCCCGTGAACATCAGCCGCGAAAGAATCACTTGAAACAAATCCATTCCTGGCCATGAATGACCGGTCGCAATAAGCCGCCCCACAAAGATATTGCTGCATTCATCCACCTGGTAGATGCGCATTCCCGCCAGATACATCGCGAGCCAGCCGAGCACCGCAATTCCCGCGATCAACAGCGCGCAGGAAATCCCCGTGAGCCATCTGGATTTCGCCTGGACTTGCGGGCGAACGGCCATATCGCCGGAATCGACGGCTTTAGCGTCCATTTCCAGCAATGCATTGGCGTTCTCGTTAAAATTTTTACTCATATATGCTCCCGCGAATTTCCAATTCCTGACACGGCCGGGCGCCACTTTGGTCCACAAAATGTAACCCCGCCATTTTGCACTGACTTTGACGGCGAATATTCACGCATCCGTTCAATACCAATTGTCGAACAATTGCTCATGATTGTTTCCGGGCATTC
>DASXHY010000349.1:0-3893 GCA_036488095.1 Verrucomicrobiia bacterium
GCAATTCCCGGGCCGCTGTCCTGAATCATCACGCGGACGGTTTCGCCATTCCGGACGGTCGTCAATTTAATCCAGCCCCTGGGCTGATGGGCTTCGATGGCCTGGCGGGCGTTATTGATGAGATTGACGAAAACCTGTTGAATCTGATGCGGGTCCACCATGGCCTGCGGCAGGTGCGGGTCCAGCTTCAGGATGGCTTCAACGTTGCTGGTGCGCAATTGATACTGGAGGATTTCCAGGGCGGCTTCGACGAGGCTGTTGAGGCAGACGGCCTTTCGTTCCGGCGCGCTGCGGCGGGCGAAGCCCAGCAGCGATTGGACGATTTTCTGGCAGCGCAACGCGCTCTTATGAATCATTTCGAGATGGCGCTTGTGCTGCGGCTCAATCTCGGTCTTTTGCAACAACTCGGAAAATCCCATGACGGACGTCAAAGGATTGTTCAACTCGTGCGCCACGCCGGCGATGAATTCGCCGATGCCGGAGAGTTTCTCGCTTTGGATCAACTGAGCCTGGGTGGTCTTGAGCGTTTCGACAGTCATTTCCAATTGTTCGCGGGAGGACTTCAGATTCTCAGTCATCTGGTTGAAGACGAGCGCGAGTTCGCCGCATTCATCCTGATGACGGACTTGGACGCGGCGCGAGAAATCACCACGCCCGACCGCTTCCACGTTGTCGCGTAATTCGCGCAGCGGTTGGGTGACTTTGCCGACCAAAAAACACACGATGGCCGAGCCGAGGAGAATGGCGAGGCCGCTGGCGATCAGGAGAATTTCCTGCGTAGTCCGCAAAGCGCGATAAGGTTGCTCGTAGGAATACAGCAGCAAATATCCCAAATGCCGGGCCGTATCCAGGGAGCCGAGACGGCCGCCGGAACAATAATAGTGCTCGTTGCCAATCGATTCTTTTTTGATGGCAAGCTGGCGGGAGGTCGCGCCCGGTTCGCGGGAAATTTCTTTGTAGAGGCGCGCTAATTCCTGCGAGTCGGTCGAGGAAACATTGGAAACAATCGGTTGATTATCGGCCAGCAGCACGATTTGGCTGTGGGTGAAACGGCTGAGTTCGGCGGCAACGCTGCCGCCAATTTCAGAGCCAAGCGTGAGCGCGCCATTCAAATCTCCGTCTGGATCCGGCGCGGGAATGGACACAACGTCATATAATTTCCCGTCGACCTCGACAATGTCCGGTTTTTCCTCGCCCGCGAGAGCGCGTTTCACGACTTTCGCGCTGGCGTTGTCAAAATCCGTGATGGAGACCAACGGATCGCGCTTGGCGCTCGCGATGATTTTTTGGTCGGCTGAACTGAAAAGCACGACATCAACGCCCTGTTGAGCCAGCAGGCGATCGAGCGGTTCGGCGAGGGTGAGCGAATCGTGCGTTTGAATCGCATGTTGAAATGCGGCCTTATACAAAGGCTGGCTGGGCAGGTCGCGGAAGCGCAACAGCAAGCCCTTGTGGCGAAAATCCTGGAGGGCGTGAAAGGCGTCGTCGGCAGTGGCGAGCGACTGTTTCGCTTCGGTCTCGAACTGTTTCGTGATGCGCCGGTCCACCACCCAGGCGGTGATGGCAAGCACGCAGACCATCACGAAAATCACCGGCACGAGCACTTTGGCCCGGAAGCTCACGGCGAGGAAATGGCGAAAACGACTCATGGGTTGTTCGTCACAGTTTCGGAAGATTATCGAAGCCCAGGACGAAATCGGCTTTGACTTCGCCATTTTCAGGCACGGTGATTTCCCGCGTTTGTGGCGGCATGCGCTCGTGCCACGCCTTCAGTTTGTAAGTCCCCGGCGGAACATTTGAGATGGAGTAATGGTTATGGTCGTCAACGAGGCAAAAATAGGGATTCTCCAGGACGAGCACGATGCAATGCATGTTCGCGTGAATGGAGCAGAAGACATCGGCCCGACCGGCTTTATTGAACGTAATTCTCTTTTCTTTCGGGTTTCCCTTGTAAAGGCCGAGGTCAAAATTGGTGGTTTCGGACATGGAAAAGACGTTATGAAAAATTTGATCGTTGTTCGGCCATTGCACGGTGGTGCCCACCACAACGGGCAGAACATGCGGGCTGAACATCGCGCCTTGCTGGGTCACTCTTGTGCTGGTAATCACCGCCGGTTGTGAGGGAGGAACGACGGCGTTTGTTCCCATGGGTCCATCGATGTAAACGACGAAATCGCGAAGTTCCTCATAATGAACACGCTCGGCGAATTTATATTTGCGGCTCGCGTACGGGCCGCTGGTCTCGTCTTGCGCGTCCGTTTTGCCCTGCGCGTGCACGGTGCCAACGATTGTGCCGGCGCGCATGGGTTGCATGGCAGCCGCGACAAGCAGGAGAAAGCAAATAATCGTTTTCATTAGAATCCAAAAACGGCTTCGGTTGCAAAGAGGTCTTCGTGGTCGCGATTTTCGCCGCCGATTTCCCTCCCCCGTTCCAAGGTGTATTCAGTCTTGAGGACGAAATGCTCGTTCCAGCGGTAGCCAAGACCGAGGCTGAGGCGCCACATCCGGTCGGTCAGCGGACCGAAAAGGTAGGCGCCCATGTCTCCGTTCGCCACGATTGGAAAACCGTTGGGCGCGAATATCTGGCTGAACCGGGCGCCGGCGTAAAGTTTGCCGAACACATCATGAACGCCCTCCACTGAATAATAGTAGACATCGCGACCGTTGTTGGCGGCGGGGTCGTTGTCATTGTAGCGGATGTAACCGCCGAAGGCTTTCAGGTGGCCGTGCGGCAATCGCCATTCCGCGTCCGCTTCGACGAGGTTGGCGTGGAAGATCGTGCCGGCGCCGAGCGAACGGAAAAATCCGTCGGAAAACCACATGGCCGAAAGCGCGTCCTGATGGGAACTCAAATCGCCCGTGCGCATGCCACTCACGCTGAAATGAAGGTGCGGGGTGGCGTCGAAGGCCAACCGCCCCGTCACGGATTTATCGCCGTTGAAATCGCGCGTGTCAGGAATTCCGCCGTTTTGCACGGCGGCAACGTAATTAAACTTGCCGAGCGTGCCGTAAAGCTCGAGTCCTTCGTCGACGCCCCAAATGTCCGAGAGGGAATGGGAGATGAGCGGGTTATCAATCACATCGCGTGTGATGTATTCCTCGCCGAAAGGGATGTCCATTCGACCGACCCGCGCGTTTAACTGTCCCGGGTGGCCCCACAACTTTGAGATATCCTCCACGTCGAGATACAATTCGCCGAGGTGCAGGTTAACGTCCGGCTCTTCCCGCGTGGCGAGGTTCAGCTCAGCGAACGCGTACACGTCGCCCCAGACCTGCGCGTCGACAAATAATTTGGCTTCGTCCACGCGAAATTCGGAATTGGGAGACGCGCCTTGCGAGCCGGTCTCGAAAAGACCCGCGCCGCCCTCGCCGCTGAGATGGACTTTGCCGAAATTGAACCCGGCGGATTTGGCGGCCTCCGGTTGGGCGACAGCGGCTTTCTCGTTCTGGATTTCAGCGTCGTGTTGTTCGTTGGCTTGGCGAATGCCGGCGACATCGTGGCGCAACGCATCAATCAATTCCCGTTGTTGATGCAACTGGGATTGCAACGCCTCGTTTTGCTGTTGCAACGCCCGCAACTGGATTTCGATGTTCGTATCGGCGGCGTTCATCGCCGCGGCGCGCGCAAAACAGAGCGCGAGCAGCGGCGTCCGCAAGGCAAACGCTGTTATTTTCCGAGTGGCCATCGACGGAAACGGAGCAGCCGATATGCCTTGCTTAGGAAAAACGGTTGAAAGGGCTGGCTAATCATCCGCCAGAGGCATAAGCGAGTCTCCGGATAAGTCGGGAAAATTCATCCTGCCTTAAATTGGGGCAGAAATATCCAGAAATTAAGTCCGCGGCTGAAAGGCTTGAAGAGAAAAACCTAAGTTCCAATTCCAAAAGCGCCGGCG
>DASXHY010000363.1:0-3071 GCA_036488095.1 Verrucomicrobiia bacterium
GACTTTTTGGTCCAGGATGGGAAAGTCCTTTCTCAGCACAGACCAATCAATTGTCTTCCCGTCATTCATCTTAAAAATTCAACCACGGATGAACACAGATACACACGGATGAAACAAATTTTTCAAAACTACGCATAAAACGCTCCCACATCCTCTTGATCAAGCCGTTAGCGGGCTTGGCAAGCTCATCCGTGTTAAGCCGTGTCCATCCGTGGTTAAAATCACATCAATCCCAGTTGAAGTTTCGCCGCTTCGCTTAACATGCTTTGGTTCCACGGCGGGTCCCAGACGAGTTCCACGGCGACGTCATCCACGGCTTCGAGGCTCAGCAATTTATTTTGCACGTCCTGTTGCAATACCGGCCCCATGCCGCAACCGGGCGCGGTCAAAGTCATCTTTACACCCACACGATAGCTGCCCGCGCTCATCGGCTCGATGTGGCAATCGTAAATCAAACCGAGGTCCACGACGTTCACCGGAATTTCCGGATCGTAACAGGTGCGCAACTGATTCCAAATTTCCTTTTCGACGTGTTCCTGCGTCACCGGGCCGGAGGCTGTGCCGGTCTTCTTTTCCGTCACGGCCATGCCGAGCGCGTCGGCGTCCTTGCCTTCGATGCGGAACATATTACCGTTCACGACCACGGTGTAGCTGCCGCCGAGAGATTGCGTGATGTTGGCCTGCTCGCCTTTTTGCAGCGTGACTTTGGTGCCGATGGGAATGACCGAGGCATCCACGTCGCGGGTCAAATTGACTTGTTCTGAATTGCCGTTCATAAGCAAAAATGTAATCGATATTTGGCTATCTGTCGCCCCGGCTTGGAGTGTTTTTAAACGCTCTAGGTGTTCTCGGATTCGGTGGAAACCGGCTGCTGTCCCTCGCCTTTAAGCGCGGCCATGAGCGCGTGCCAGGAAAGAATCGCACACTTCACGCGCGCCGGATATTTGTGCACGCCGGCAAAAACCGCGAGTTTGCCCACGTCGCCGCTCACGTTTCCCGACATCACCATCTCATGGACGAGATCGAACATTTTGGCGGCTTCAGCCTTCGATTTTCCCTTTACGGCGTCGGTGAGCAATGACGCCGAAGCCTTGGAAATGCAGCATCCCGAACCGATGAAGCTCGCGTCGGCAATCTTGTCGCCGTCCATGGTCACGAACAATTTCAACCGATCACCGCAGAGCGGGTTGTGGCCCTGGGCGGAGCAAGTCGCCGCCGGCGCCTCGTGGAAATTGCGCGGGTTCCGGCAATGATCCAGAATGGTCTGCTGATAAAGATCGTTTAGATCGTCGAACATATTGGGAATGACGAATGACGAATGACGAATGGAAATTCCACGCGTTCAAACAAGTGAGTGCATCTTGACGCTGCCCCCGTTTGTAGTTCCGCCTTTAGGCGGCTCGGCGCATTTTCCACACCCAACCGCGTAAACGCGGAACTACAAACAAAGCCATACGTTTGATTTAAGCCATTCGTCATTCGTCATTCGTCATTTCTTCTCCGCGACGTGCGGATTGGCTTCGATGCGGTCCCAGACCAGCTTGTCCAGTTCCTCGCGCGCGCCGTCGCATTGGATGCGCGCGATGATCTCGCCCGCAAACGCGTGAATCAACATCCGCC
The DNA here is from genome assembly GCA_036488095.1 of Verrucomicrobiia bacterium. Lineage (GTDB taxonomy): Bacteria > Verrucomicrobiota > Verrucomicrobiia > Limisphaerales > DASXHY01 > DASXHY01. Next base: position 1,621 of record DASXHY010000363.1, read on the forward strand.
GCGCGGTCTCGGTATCGATGCCGCGCGAGCGCAGATAAAAAATCGATTCGTCATTCAACTGCCCGATGGTCGCGCCGTGGGTGCATTTGACGTCGTCGGCGTAAATCTCCAATTGCGGCTTGGTGTCGGCGGTGGCGTTGTCGGACAACAAAAGGTTTTTGTTCGTCTGCTTGGCGTCGGTTTTTTGCGCGATCTGACGCACGAGAATGCGTCCGTGGAAAACGCCCCGCGATTTGTCGTCCAAAATGCCGTTGAAATATTCGTGGCTGGCGCAATGCGGCTGGGCGTGCTCGACAATCATGTGATGATCGGCAAGCTGCTCGTCTTTGGTCAGGTACAACCCGTTCAAAATGCACTCGAGTCCTTCGCCGGCGAGCTTGGCGCGAATGTTATTGCGTGAAAGCTTCGCGCCGACCGCGAACGAATGGACATTCACGTGGCTGGTGCGGCCGAACTGGCCTTGAATCGTGGCGATGTGATAGGCGTCCGCAGCTTCGTCCTGAAACTTGACGTGCTCGACGCGCGCGTTGTCGCCCGCGACCAACTCGGTGACGGCGTTGGTGAAGTAAGGCGCGTTGCCGGTGCTCAAATAACTTTCCACCACGGTCACTTTGCTATTCGTGTCCGCGATGATGAGGTTGCGCGGCTGAATGGTGTCGCCGGCATGTTTAGCCGATGAAATATAAATGAGTTGGATCGGCTCTTCCACCGTGACACCGCCAGGCACATAGATGAATGCGCCATCGGAAAAGAAAGCCTGGTTCAAGGCGGCGAAGGCATTGCCCTGGGCCTGCGCGTAACGGCCGAGGTGTTTTTCGACCAGCGCGGAATCGCGCGCGAGGGCGGTGGCCAGGTTGGAAACTTTCACGCCGCCCGGGAGCGCGCCGATGGAGGACAAGTCCGCGGCGTAATGACCATTCACGAAAACGAGCCGGCTGCCCGCCAGTTTGGCGAACACAGCCCCGGGCAACATTTCCGCGGCCGCTTTGTCACGCGCGGCTTCGAGCATGGGCTTGAACGGCAGCTTGGCGATGGGCGCGACATTGGTGAAGCGCCAGTCCTCGTCTTTGAGGGTGGGGAAGCCCTGTTCGGCAAAACTGGAGATGCCGGCCTTGCGCAGGGGAAAGAGCCAGGCGGGCTGGTTCGTTTGATTTTCGAACCGCTCGAAGTTTTTAAGATACGGGTCGGCGCCGTTTACTTCATTGTCCATCATCTGAGCCATAAAATTGAGTTTGCAAATCCAACCACCGTGAGCCGCACAGTGTTCCATGACGGGCAATGGAGCGCAAGTACACCGTAAGAATAGGCGCAAGGCTCGATCCTCCTCGTCCTCGTCCTCCTCCTCGTAATCGAATTTCCCAATAAATCGAGGGCGACGACGAGAACGAGGGACGAATGCTCCTTCGCGGCCAAGCTGCTTTGGGTGACACGCCCCTGAGACGCGCCCCCAG
>DASXHY010000381.1:0-13174 GCA_036488095.1 Verrucomicrobiia bacterium
GTCGTTTCGCGCGGAACGATGCTCCGCGCTCCGAGGTAACCGCAGGTCCCGGCCTCAATTCCATCTTCCCTCATCCTGCACGCCAAACCCCTGCACCATTTTCACAAGTGCCTCGAACGAGGCAGGTTTCACAAAATAGGAACTCGCCCCTTCCGACAGCGCGCGCGATTTGTCTTCGTGCGATATGGAAGCGGTGAACACCAGTGCAGGCAGCGCGGAGAAAGGCTCGGTGTGGCGCAGCCAGTGCAAAAATTCAAAACCATCCATGCGTGGCATTTTCAGGTCGAGCACAATGATATGCGGAATCGGGAAACGCGCCCGGTCCGCATAGATGCCCTCGCCCAATAAATACGCCTTTGCCTCGTCGCCGGCGGCGACACGATGCGTTTGCGCGGGAAGGCCAGCCCTTTCACAGGCCTTCTCGAACAAAATCGCGTCGTTTTCATCGTCCTCGACGTGCAAAATCAACAGCGGCTTGGAATCTTTTCTTGCCACAATGTCTCTTGGTCATCCGCCTGCGGACGCGCGTGGGAGCGCCGCCATTGCGAAATCACCCAAGAGATACTGATAACTCGAAAAAAATCAAGTCACCTCCTTATTTTTATCTTCGCCATCCCCGCTAAACTGGCGAAAAGATTCGGCCAGCTTCACCAGGGTCTCGAAATCCTTGGGCTTGGTGAAATAGCCTGCGGCACCCTCCGCCAGTGCCCGTGCCTTGTCTTCCGCGTTGTCCGATACCGTAAAAACCAGCACCGGCAGCGCCCCAAGGGCGGATTCCGACCGCAGCCATTTCATAAAATCGAAGCCGCCCATGCCCGGCATTTGCAAGTCCAGCACAATCAGATCGGGCAGTGGAAATTTGCTCCGGTCCCTGAATTCACCCGCGCCGGTGAGATACGAAACCGCCTCGCTTCCATCCTTTACCCGGCAAAATCGCGCCGGTAATCCGGCAGCCTCGCACGCTCGACAAAAAAGAACCGCATCATCCTCACGATCTTCAATATGAAGAACCTTAAGCGACCGCATATTACCTCCATTCAATGCTTTAGGCGAAACTAAACCAAAAAATTCATCGCGCAATGCCGACGCCAAAATTTGTGTGGAATTTTTTTATATCGTGTGTTACCGAATAATGATGCCAGCCAAATTAGGTAATTCGGTCTCGATTCTGATCGCGGATGACGATACTCAGGATACGATGCTGGTGCGGTTGGCAGTGGAAAGGGCCGATCTGGGCCTTCGGCTCGAAACCGTCAAGGACGGCGAGGAAGCGATCGATTACCTCCTGGGCCGGTCTCCTTACGCGGACCGTCAGGCTCATCCGTTCCCCAGCCTGATGCTGCTGGATTTGAAAATGCCCCGATTAAGCGGATTCGACGTCCTCGATTTTGTGCGCGGCCAACCCGGCCTGCGGCGTTTGCCCATTGTGATTTTCTCCTCCTCGGACGATCCCAGGGACATCCAGCGCGCGTATGATTCGGGCGCGAACTCCTATTTGTGCAAGCCACACTCGAACGGCGATTTGGCGGATTTATTGAAAGCGCTGCAGGATTATTGGTGCAAATTTAATCACTTTCCGCCCTGCCAGTAATTTTTTTCGACGTTTCCCCTCTGGAGGAATTTCCGAAACCAGTTGAAGCACACGGACGTGTCTGTTAAACACGTCACAGCGGAACAATGGATATGAAAATGCCGGAGCAAATTTTACTGGCCAAAGATAACGAAGACTACATTTTGCTCTTCAAACGCGCGCTGCAATCCGCCCGGATCGATGCCGGCCTGCAAATTGTCCGCGATGGCCAGGAAGCCGTCGATTATCTCACCGGCGCAGCACCCTACACCGACCGAACCAAGCATCCGTTCCCGAAATTGTTGCTGCTCGACCTGAAAATGCCGCGCATGGACGGTTTCCAGGTCCTGAGCGCCATCCGCCAGCGCCTTGGCTTCACCCGATTACCGGTCATCGTGCTCACCCATTCCGACAATCCCGCCGACATCCGGCGCGCGTACGAACTCGGCGCCACCTCTTATTTCCGCAAACCCGACAGCCTCGCAGGCTTGGACGAAATGATCCACGTCCTTCACGCCTACTGGCTCAAGTTCAACCATTTCCCGGAATAATCCTCCGCCCTCAGCCTTCCGCCTTCTCACCTCTCACTTCCGCCCTCCGCCCTCTTTTGGGGCCTTTTGTCCGTCCTAATCAGGTCTTTACCCACTAACAGACACGCTTGCCGGGCCTTTACGCTGTTCGAGGTTGGCTGAACTAAAATCATCCGCCCCGTTAGTCGCAACGCTACAACGCAATGAACGAAGATTTTGACGAAAACGCCGGCTACTCGGCCCCGCGCAATGGAGGCCATTACTCTTCGCGCCCAAAAAATGGGGGCGCAACCACCGCCAACGGCAACAGCCGGGCGCGGCAGAAAACCTTTGACTTCTGGACCGCCGCCGAAATCCTGGCGCGCCGCTGGCATTGGCTGGTGGTTTGCGGCATTCTCGCAGCCGGCGCTTTTTTCACTGTTGGCTGGCTTTATCTACAGCCCAATTTCACGGCGGTCGCCGAGTTGCTCCGTTATGAAACTCCCGGCACCAGCGATTTCCTCAAAACCACGCCGTTGACATCCCAAACATTTGCCGAACTTCTCGCCGCGCCGGAATTAATGCGCCGCGTCGCCCCGAACGCCAAGCCGCCGCTCGCGCCGGACGAATTGGCCAGGCGCGTGAAGATCGATCCGCAGGATGAATCGGACATTGTCAAAGTGTATCTCTCCGCCTCCACGCCGCAGGAAGCCGTGCAACTGGCGAATCTCTACAGCAGCGAAGCCACGAATTACACCACCCAGTTGCAAGCCACGCAGGCCGCCGAGGTCGCCGACACGTATCTAAAAGAGCAGGTCAAGCAGATGGACGATGACATCACCGCATTGACGGCCCAATTCCGCGGCGTGCCCGAGGCGGCGAAGCTGGCAAATACAACAAACGCCTTGAATGCTCTCAGCCAGAGTCCGGCGCTTTCCTCGCAATCGACCTACATGATTGAAAAGCTGAACGAGCAATTGACGACAGCCACGATGGAGCTCAATCAATTGAAGGTCAAATACACAGACCAACATCCCGCAGTCATTGCCGACCAACAAAAAGTAAAAACTCTCCGCGACGAACTGGCGCAGGCCACCGGCAGCAAAAACCCTTCCGAAGCCGTCGCAGTCATCACGGCCAGCGGCAGCGTGGTCCAGCCCGATCTCGAGGTCATCCGCGCCCGCCTGCGCTCGCTCGAGGATGCCCGCGTCACCCTCGACAGCCGCGAGCACGAGGCGCAATTGTATGCTTCCAATCCTCCCGGCATGGTCCGCTTGTTTTCGCCGGCGCAATTGAAAACCGTTCACTCCGGCCATCGCCGCCTCAAAATCGGAGCGGTCACCCTTTTCGGCGGCGCGCTCGGCGTGGTGTTCGGGCTCCTCCTGATCTTGCTCCTTGAAATCACCGACCGCCGGCTTCGCACGGTCGACGATCTCCAGCGCGTTACCAGTCTTCCCGTGCTCACCACCCTTGGCGAACTTGGCCAGATGAAGGAACACGCCCGCACGCAGTGGGCGTTCCGCACCTGGACGCTTCTGCAGGGCCGCCTCAGCCGCTCGCAAAATCACGGGCTCGTGTGCGGCGTCACTTCCTCTAGCGAAGGCGAAGGCCGTTCCACCTGCATCAGCATGCTGGCCGAAGCGGCGAGCCTTGCGGGATTTCGTGTGTTGACCATTGCCACTCGTCCTTCCAACTCCAACTTCGAATCCGGTCACGAATTCGACGAGGAAACCCTCAACCATCATTCAGAAATGAATGCAAATGAGAAGCCGAAAGGCAGGCCCATGCCGAACGGGACTCCGAGTGAAACTCCAAGCGACAACCCGAACGGCCCGTTGACCAGCAGCGTGCTAACCACGCCCTCGGAAGTAACCGATAAACTCACCGATCCCAACGCCCGCCCCGTCGTCCACATTCCCCTGCCCGGCTGGGTTTGGAACCTGGAACGCCGCAAACAATGGCGCGATGCGCTGTCGCACTGGCGTCAGATTGAAAATCTCGTCATCTTTGTCGAGCTGCCGCCCGCCTCGGTGCCGGAAGCAGTGCTGCTGGGCGCGAATTTGCCCAATCTCCTCTGGCTCACGGGCAGCGGCAAGGCGGATGCCGCCGAGACGCGCACCCAATTGGAAACCTTGCGCAATGCCCATTGCAATCTCATCGGCGCCATTTTGAATCGCGAACCGTCGCGGCCATTTAAAAGCTATTTCCCGCGCTGGCTCACGTGTCTCACCCTGCTGCTCGCGCTCGGCATCAGCGTGGCGCGCGCACAAACGCCGCCGCCGGCAAGTCCCACACACCCCGTGCCGCCGGACGCGAATCCTCAGCCGACCGCGACCGACACGAACACGACTTTGCTCACGGAACCGCCGCCCGCCGCCATGCCGCCGGACACGGACGAGCACTATTCCTTTTCCGTCGTCAGCCCCGAGCAGCGCGCCGAGTGGGAAAAAAATCTAACCCTGGGCCCGGGCGATATTTTGTCGTTCGCGTTGTATGGCGAACCCACGCTCAACCGTGCCGAGGTGGTCATCGGACCCGATGGCCGCGTCAGTTTCCTGGAAGCGCAGGACGTGCTCGCCAGCGGCCTCACGGTCGATGGGTTACGCCAAAAAATGGACGATGCGCTCGGCAAATATCGCCGTGGTCCCCGCACCATGATCACGCCCGTGGCCTACAATAGTAAAAAATATTATGTGCTCGGCAAAGTCGTGCAACGCGGCGTTTACACGCTGAACCGCCCCACGACCGTCCTCGAAGCGCTGGCCCGGGCCAAGGGCATCGAAAACGGGCAGGTGGATTACGACATCGTGGACGTGGCCGATTTGCAGCGCGCGTTCCTGATGCGGGCGAACAAACGCATTCCGATTGATTTTGAAAAGTTATTTGCCAGCGGCGATTTGTCGCAAAACGTCCAGATCGAGCCGGGCGATTATCTTTACTTCCCGTCCGCGGACGTCAAACAGGTCTATGTTCTCGGTGAAGTTTCCCTCCCCGGCGCCGTCACCTACCGGCCGAATTTGAGCATGTTGGCCGCCATTTCCTCACGCGGCGGTTTCGACGATAAAGCATACAAATCCCACGTGCTCGTCGTCAGGGGCTCGCTCAATCACCCGCAAACCTTCGTCTGCGGCCTCGGCACGACCGCCGATTCCATGCACGATTTCAAGTTGGAACCCAACGACATCATTTACGTGACCTGGCGGCCTTTTGTTCGTGGCGAGGAACTGCTCGACCTCGCGGCTACTGCATTCGTGCAAGCGGCCGTCAACGGCTGGGTCGGAGCCGATATCGTGAAACCCTGATCAACTCAAATCAATCCTGTTATGAAAACGCGTTTTCTGACAGCGCTCCTGCATGAGCTGCCCGGCGCCGATTTCCAATCTGCCGCAGGTGAATCCCGCATCCGCCGCCCGTTGCGCGTGGGTGGAACGGCCGCGCTGCCCCCTCGCGCCTGCGCTCCACGGCCGGCGTCCGTCGTGCTGCCGGAACCGGCCCATGCCGGAGTCGAAACGCGCCGCTGGTGGCGATTCGCGTCCACCTGGCGGAAAAAATCGCTCAACAATTTCATTTCGGCATCCGCGCGGAAAAGATTCTTCCTTTGCCTGACGTTTGGAATCCTGCCGGGAACTTTGCTCCTGGTCGCCGGTTGCAAAACCGACGACACTGGCTCGTCGTATGCCGCCTCTCTGCCAGTTCCGCCCCCAATCAAGGCGGATGGCCTGCAAATGGAGTCCGTCACAAATCAACTCAATCCCGAACTGCTGCGCGCGCCCACAAATTTATTCACGCTCGGTCCGGGCGATAAAGTGGAAATTGAAATGCCGGACGAAACCAATTCCTTGACCACGACCGTGGTCGGGCCGGACGGCAAAATTTATTTCAGCCTGCTGCCCGGATTGGATGTGTGGGGACTGACGCTCGGACAGACGCGGCAAATGATTGAGCACGAGCTCAGCCGATATGTCCGCGGCCAGCCGCAGGTGAACGTCACCTTGCGCGACGTGCAAAGCAAGCACGTCTGGTTGCTGGGCCGCTTCCAGGCGCCGGGCATTTACAACATGGCCGCGCCGACCACGTTGCTCGAAGCCATCGCCGCCGCGGGCGGTTCGCAATCGTTCGCCGGCCAGCGGCAAATCAGCGAAGGCGGACCTCTCGGTGAAGACCTCGCGGACTTGCGCCGCAGTTTCATCGTTCGCAATGGCCAGATGTTGCCCGTGGATTTCTACGATCTTTTGGACAAGGGCGATTTGTCCCAAAATATTTATCTGCAGCCCGACGACTTCGTTTACTTCGCGCCCGCCTACGCCAAGGAAGTGTATGTGCTCGGCGCGGTCGTGCAGCCGAAACCGGTGCAATACGTCCGGGGCATGTCGTTGATGCAGGCAATCGCCGGCGCGTACGGCACCGTCCGCGACGCCTACCTGGCGCACGTCACGATTGTGCGCGGCTCGCTCGCGCAACCGCAGGTCGCCTTCGTGAATTACTACGACATCGTCAAGGGCCGCGTGCCGGACGTGTCCTTGCAACCGAACGACATCGTGTACGTCCCGCTCACTCGCTATCGTTATCTCAGGAAATACCTCGATGTTGCGCTCAACACATTCGTCAGTTCCGTCGCGATCAATGCGGGAACCAAGCTGACCGTGCCGTCCAGCAACATTCCAGGAGTGGTCATTCCAGCGGGCAGCGGCATTACCATCGTGCCCCCGCCGGCGCCGCCAATCCATTAAACTGTTCTGCCTTTGGCTGACTTGTGCCGGGGCGCGTCACTCCGTGCGCACCGCCGCTTGCGCGGCCTTGCGCAGCAAAAGCGTGAGCGCCTTCACCGCCAACTCCGCGGGCAGAATCGGTTTCGCGATGAAATTCAGGCTGCTGCGTGAGACCGGACCGGCCTGCGCTTCAAATTCACTCAGGGCCGCCACAAAAATCACGGGCGTATCGGCGTTCATTGCCGTTGCCTGAACTTTTTTGCAAAGCTCGAAACCATTCATCACCGGCATTCCGACGTCCGTCAGCAGCAAATCAAATCGATTATCCCGCGCCAGCGTCAACGCGAGTTGCGGATCACCCACGGCCAGCGCGCGCAGATGCGCCTGTTCGAGCGCGGCACACGTCGTCTCGCGCGAATTCGTATCATCGTCCGCCACGAGAATCAGCGGCGATGGAATGCCTTCGTCCAATGGCCGCGCGCCGCGGGTCGCCAACGAATCCAGTGTCTTCAACGCATCCAGAATCGTGCGCAGCGGAGATGCACTGGCCATTTGCGGTTTTGCATGCAGTTCCTTGATCATCGCTTCGAGCGCGCCAGTCAGGTGCGCCGTCGCGCTGAGTCCAGCCAGGGAAACGATTCCGGCCAAATGATGCACCGCCCGGTGAACCTCCAGCAAGCGTTCTGGATTCGAGTTCTGCCCGCCCGCCAATCCTTCCACCAAACGGCCCACCGCCGCCACTCGCAGCGGCATGGCCCTTGCCACTTCCGTTCGAAAATCTTTGAAGGTGAGCGCAGTGTCGCTCGAGACCGAAATTTCCGCCGGTGCGAACGCTGTTGCGGCCAGGATGTCCCGCACCTCTTTCATCAGGCGCTTGGGGCTGCACGCGTTTTTGGCGAATACTTTCGTCGCCCCCGCCGCCGTCGCTTCCTGCCCCAGCGCGCCGGCGAACGCGTTTGACATCACAATGACTGGCACCTCCTGAAGCTTTTGTTGCGAACGAATATACTTGAGCACCTCCACGCCGTTGACATTGGGCAGCATTAAACCCAGCACTACCACATCCGGCGGATTTCCTCTCAGCCTCTGGATGGCCACGGCTCCGTCCGACGCGACTTCCGCGCTAAATCCCTCCCGCTCGAAACTATCGCGGTAAATCTGCGCCAGAAACCCGTCGTCTTCAGTGATAAGGACCCGCTTCATGACACCGCCACCGGCGCTGAAAGCCCGCGCGCTTTTTGATACTCATCGATGAACTGGCGCACCCGTTCGAGCTGGCTTAAAAATTCCTGGTAAACCTCGTTCACACCGTCTAGCGCGCCCGTGTCGCCCATCTGCTCCAATTGCGAAAGCGCAGGCACGATCCCCACCATTCCGAGCGACGAACTCGCCCCGACAAACTTGTGCGCCAGCAGCCGAACGTCCCGCGCGTTCCCGCTTTGAATCGCAATCGCGAGGCCCTGGCTGATTTCGGTGGATTGCGTTAAAAAAGTCGTCAGGAGCCGTTTTATTTTTTCCGCATTGTTCCTCGTCACTTCCGTCAATCGCTCCAAATCCACCGGCGCTTCCGTCGACGCCGTCGTCGTTCCGCCCTCCGCGACTTCCACTCGCATCGGCACGGACAAAACTTCCGGTTTACTGCCCGCAACAGAACCATTGCCCTTCCATTTCTCGAGCGCCCGGCGCAATTCGCCTAACTGCACCGGCTTGCTCACGTAATCATCCATTCCGGCGGAAAGGCATTTGTCGCGGTCGCCCATCATCGCATTGGCGGTCATCGCAATGATGTGCAAATGTTTGCCTCCCTGTTGCCGCTCGTCTTCGCGAATTTTTTTCGTCGCCTCGTAGCCATCCATCTCCGGCATCATGCAATCCATCAGCACAATATCGTAGGACGAGCGTTGCAACGCCTCCAGGACTTCGCGACCGTTCGTGGCGAGGTCCGCGGTATAACCGAGCTGGTCCAACTGGCCCAGCGCCACATCCATGTTAATCGAATTGTCCTCTGCCAGCAGAATGCGGCCCGTATGCGCCGCGCCCGCCGCAACGGTGTTGTCCTTCGGAAAATCGTCAACAGTTGCCGTTCGCTGCCCGCCCAGCGCGTCGGCGATGCAATTGAACAGGCACGATTGTTTGGCCGGCTTGACCAGGCACGCATTGATGCCCACCGAACGCAATTCCTCGCGTTCCAATTGTTCCCCCAGGGACGAAAGCATGATCAATTTTGTATTCGCAATCGCCGGCTCGGCCTTGATCGCGCGCGCCAGCATCACGCCGTCCATGACCGGCATTTGCATGTCCAGGATCACGAGGTCGAACGGCAAACCGGCCGCCGCCGCCTCGCGCAACGCCGTCAGCGCTTCCGCGCCGCTGCTGGTGGACGTGTTTTGAATTTTCCACGCCAGCAGTTGATAATGCAGAATCTCGCGATTGGTCGCGTTATCATCCACGATGAGCGCCCGCGAATGGGCCAGGTCACAACTCGTGCGCAACGCCTCCTTCGGTTGCGATTGCTTCTCCAGTTGCGCCGTGAACCAGAAAACGGAGCCTTTGCCGGGTTCACTGTTCACCCCGATTTCACCGTTCATCATTTCCACCAGGCTGCGGCAAATCGCCAGCCCGAGGCCCGTTCCTCCATAGCGGCGTGTCGTGGACGTATCCGCCTGGCTGAACGCTTGAAATAATTTTGCCTGCCCGTCCGCCGCGAGCCCGATGCCGGTGTCCTTGACTTCGCAACGCAGGCTCACGTGCGTCGGCGATTCGTTCGTCTGGTGGATGCGAATGGACACCTCGCCATTATCGCCGGTGAACTTGATAGCGTTGCTCAGAAGGTTGTTGAAAATCTGCCGCAGCCGGTTCGGATCACCGCGCAGGAACAGCGGCGTGCCCGGATCGACGCAGCCGGTCAGCTCGATTTTCTTGGCCGCGGCGCGTTCCGCGATTAATTCCAAAGTGCTTTCCAACGTTTCCCGCAAATCGAAATCGAGTCTTTCAAACGTCAGCTTGCGCGCCTCGATTTTTGAAAAATCCAGGATGTCGTTGATGATCGTGAGCAGCGAATTGGCGCTCAACCGGATCGTGTCCGCGAAATTGCGTTGCTTGGGGGCCAGTTGCGTGCCCAGCAAAAGGTCCGTCATGCCGATGACGCCGTTCATCGGCGTGCGGATTTCATGGCTCATGTTGGCGAGGAATTCACTCTTGGTCCGCGTGGCCGCTTCCGCCGCTTGCATTGCCCGCCGCAATTCCTCCTCCATGCGTTTGCGTTCGGCAATTTCCGCGTGCAAAGACTGGTTCGCCGCCGTCAACTCCGCCGTGCGCGCCTGCACGACCTTTTCCAGGTCGGTCATCCTCGCCTTCGCCTGCTGCGCGAGATTCCATTTTTCCGTCAACGCCTCGGCCAATTGCAGAACCTCGATCACCTCGAACGGCTTCTTCAAAATCACCAGCCGGTCGGTGCAACCGAGATTTTTCAACATGTCATCCCACGAATAATCCGAATACGCCGTGCAGATGACCACTTGAAGATCGGGATATTCCTGCCAGATGCGCGCGACGGTCTCGATGCCGTCCCAACCGGGCGGCATTCTCACGTCCACAAACGCCAGCGGATAGGGCCGCCCCTCGGCGACCGCCTTGCGCACTTTTTCCAAACCTTCCTGTCCCTGAAATGCAGAATCGATTTCGAATCCGGCATTCTGCGAAGAATTTTCTTCGCCGAAGATCAATGCCTCCGCCGCATCGATGGCCGTGCCGGTCGCGCTGCTGGTGTTGAATATTTTGCGAAAATCCTTATGAATTGCCTCGTTGTCGTCGACAATCAGAATCCGGCGGTGCAACATCTTAGTGCTCATGTGATAAAAGGCCCGGGCCAACGCCAGTTTTAGCAGAATAACGGCCAACATCGCCAAAACCGGACGTTATCGGGTATAACCCGGAACCGTTTGCCTCCCTGCATGTTCCCCTTCACTGCACCTGCCCGAATGCTGGCTATTTTTAGGACAATCTAGCCGCTGGCATGGACACAATCTGAGGTGGGAGGGCAGAGGGCTGAGGTGAGAGGTTGAAAGCCGGAGTCAAACGCCGGCCGACATTTCACGTTTCACGTTTTGCGTGTCACGTTTCACGTTTCAAAAAAAAATCGCGGCTGGTTCTCTAGAACACAGCCGCGATTTCTGTTCTTTGGTTATCGTTTAAGCGAAACGCTTAGCGCCCATTTCGATACTGATTGCGGTATTGTTTACCCGTGTCCCGTCCCGTTGCAGGCAGCGATCCCAGTTCCCGCTCAAGGTTGGCAAGTTTGTTATTAATTTTCTCGAGCGGAACGCTATTTTCGCGCGCGATGGCTCCCCATCCTTTCCCGTTCACATGGCGTGACAGGTATTGTTCCGGATTTCCCTTCGCATTGTCTGCAATCACAGACGCGATCATCAATCCGGCCGGTCCCGCATCCGGGTGCTGGTCGTGCATCCGCTGGAGTTTTTCCTGCGGCACACCGGTTTCTACCGAGACATCGTGAATCGCTTCCTTCATTCCACCATGCCGGTCGGAGAGGGAATTTACGGATTGTGCGCGACTCTCGAGTTCATCCCTGGCTGATTGGCCACGGGCCAGACCGGCGGTTAAACCGAGCGACACAGTGGCAACGCATAGACTATATATCAATTTTCTCATAATGCTCCTTTCACAAAAAAACCTAACACCCGGTCGCTGCGACTCAATAACGGGATTTACCCCATATTCCCCGGTGACTATACTCCCGGCCCTCAACCGTATGTCGCCCAAATCAGCTTGAACGCTGCGAACGTTCGTTCCTCGTCGTCGTTCTCCTTCTCGTCCTCGTCCTCGAAATTCCGCGATAAATCGAGGAGGATACAAAGCTACAAATCCCAAGTTCCAAAGGCCAAAAGCGCATTTGGAGCTTGGATGTTGAAATTTCTCTGGTGCTTGGATCTTGGACGCTTGGAGCTTTCCCCGACATAATGGACGAAAATCAGGTTGAATCTCCGATGTGTTTACCCTATCAGGTTTCGTCTCGACCCTATGGCAATGCCGTTATGCAAAAAATAAACACCCTGCATCACCTGGTTTTTTCTTTCGCTCTCTGCGCGTGCGTCTCAACGGCCAACCGGCTCGCTGCCACCGAACCGCCCAAACCGCTCGAACCCCTTCCCTCGCCTGCCCAACTCGCGTGGCAGGAAGATGAACTGACCTTGTTCACCCATTTCGGCATCAACACATTCACGGGCCGCACCACCGGCCTCGGAAACGAAGATCCGAAATTATTCAATCCCACCGCGCTCGATTGCAATCAATGGGTCCGCGTCGCCAAAGAATGTGGCTTCAAAGGAATTATTCTCACCGCCAAACATCACGACGGCTTTTGTCTCTGGCCCACCGCGACCACCGAGCACAGCGTCAAAAACAGCGCGTGGAAGGACGGCAAAGGTGACGTCGTGCGCGAGCTGGCCGATGCCTGCAAAGCCGGCGGCATCAAACTCGGCATTTATTGCTCCCCCTGGGACCGCAGCGTGACCAATTACGATTCCGACAAACCCGCTTACGCCAGATATTATCACCAGCAACTGAGCGAGTTACTCGGCAACTACGGCCCCGTTTACGAAATGTGGTTCGATGGCAACCACGCCGACGTCGCTGATTGGCCGAACATCATCAGCCTCGTGAGAAATCTGCAACCGAACGCCGTCATCAAGCAAGGCCCGCGCCTCGATCCTATCCTCGAAGACGTGCGCTGGGTCGGCAACGAAGCCGCCTGTGCCCCGCTCGCCAACTGGAGCGTTTACCCCGCCCCAACTCCTCAACTCTCAACTAAAGCCTCCCAAACTCGCCAATGGTTTCCGGTGGAGTGCGACACCATGATGATCGGCCATTGGTTTTGGGACGGCACGCCGCCGAGGGATTTGGCCACGCTGCTCAATTATTATTATACCTCGGTGGGGCGCAATTCTATCCTGCTGCTCGCCGTTGCGCCGGACAAACGCGGCCTCTTCTCCGATGATTCGGTGAAACGCCTGCACGAATTCCACGACGCGCTCCAGAAAATTTTCGGCACCGATTTCGCCGCCGGCAAACCCGCCATCGCCAGCAACGTCCGCGGCAACGACGCCGCCTTCAACGCCGACAAAGCGCTCGATGGAGATAAAGAAACGTATTGGGCCACGGACGATGGAGTCACCAACGCCACGCTCGAAGTGGATCTCGGCGGCGAACAGGAATTTAACGTCATTCGCATCGAAGAAATGCTCACCCTCGGCCAGCGCGTCGCCGAATATAAAATCGAAGCCTGGGACGAAGCGGCGAAGGATTGGAAGGAACTCAACCACGGATTCACCATTGGTTACCGCAAGCTGGACCGTTTTCCAAAAGTG
>DASXHY010000391.1:0-3947 GCA_036488095.1 Verrucomicrobiia bacterium
CGCGCTTTCAATCCACGGATGGCTGGTGGGGACCTGCTTCAGTTTCCCGGCGACTTCCGCGATCGGCACCGGTTTCGCGCCATCGCCACGCGCGGCAACCATCACGCCAAAGACTTTGTCGTTGATCAACTCCACGCACATCGTGCCCAACCGCGTCGCCAGCAAACGATCCGCCGCCGAAGGCGTGCCGCCGCGCTGCACATAGCCAAGGATCGTCACGCGCGCTTCGAGGTGCGTCAATTCCTCCAACTGCTTCGAGAGACGCAGCGTGTTGCCGGAATGCCGCGCGGTGAGCACAGTCAATTCCGTCTTGGCGCGTTGACGTTCGGTTTTGGTTTTCGCGTTCTCCTTCCGTCTCGCCGCCGTCGCGAACGCCGCGGCGTCTTCCTTGGACATGGCGCCTTCGGCCACAGCCACGATGCTGAAATTAGTCCCGTGCTTGCTGCGCAACCGGATCGCCGACGCGATCTCGGACACCTCGTAAGGGATTTCCGGAATTAAAATCACATCCGCGCCGCCAGCGATTCCCGCCCCCAACGTCAGCCACCCCGCGCGATGCCCCATTACTTCCGCGATGATAATTCGGTGATGGCTGTGCGCCGTGCTGTGCAGCCGGTCGATGGCTTCGGTCGCAATTCCCAGAGCCGTGTCGAACCCGATCGTGGCGTCGGTCAACGCCACGTCGTTGTCGATCGTTTTGGGAAGCGTGATGATGTTCAGCCCTTTTTCCACGAGGCGAAGCGCGTTCTTGTGCGTGCCGCCGCCGCCGAGACAGACCAGCGCCTCGAGCTTCTCCTTTTCGTAATTGCGCACGATGGCGTCGGTCATGTCGAGCATCTGGCCGTCCACCTCCATGCGATGCGGTTTATCGCGGCCGGTGCCAAGGATGGTGCCGCCAACGGTTAAAATCCCCGATAGCGTGCGTTTATCCAGGCGCAATTTGAGATTCTCCGCCAGACCGCGAAAGCCATCGCGAAAACCGACGACCTCAATGTTGCGGTCGAGCGCGGCTTTCCCTACGCCGCGAATTCCGGCGTTGAGCCCGGGACTGTCTCCCCCCGCGGTAATAATGCCGATGCGTTTTGCCATGCCCCGTCAATTTATGATTTACGATTTACGATTTACGAGCGAAATTTTCTCGTTCGCGCGAATAAATCTTCTCCTTTTGCTTATTCAGCAATTTCGAAAGCTCGCCATTTCCAGCAGCTCGTCAATCGTCAATCGTAAATTTCAGAGTCCACCAAACCGCCGGTGCCGGCGCGTATATTCCTCCAATGCGGCAAAGAATTGCGCTTTCCGGAAATCCGGCCAGAACGTTTGGGTCACAACCAACTCGGTGTAGGAAATCTGCCACAACAAAAAATTGCTGATGCGCATCTCGCCGCTGGTGCGAATCAACAAATCCGGGTCCGGCACATTGCGCGTCCACAAATGTTGCGAGATGACTTCCTCGTTGATATCGGCGGGGTCGAGTTTGCCTTGTTTGGCCTTCTCCGCAATATTCCGCACCGCCTCCACGATTTCGATCCGGCTGCCGTAACTCAACGCCATCACCAGGGTGAGTCCGTTGTTTTTGGAAAGCGTGGCGATGGATTTTTTCAAATGCTCCTGCACATTTTCCGGCAATCGATAAATCTGGCCGATGACTTCCAGGCGGACATTATTTTTATTCAACTCCGGCGTCTCGCTCTTGAGATAGTGGATGAGATATTTCATCAGGGCATCCACTTCGTCCTTGGGCCGGTTCCAATTCTCCGCTGAAAAAGCGTAGAGAGTCAGGTATTTGATGCCGAGCTCACCCGCGGTGCGGATGATAATGCGCGCCGATTCCGCGCCGGCGCGATGCCCCTCCACGCGCGGCAGATGCCGCTGCTTGGCCCAGCGGCCATTGCCATCCATGATAATCGCCACGTGCTTCGGCAGGTTTGCCTTGGCGTCCGGTGAGAGATGGGCTGGAGCGCTCACGGTTAAATAGTAATCAGTTAAATGGTTAAATAAGTGACTGGGTTAAATAGGTAAATCCGTTAAATGAGTTTACATCCAGCCGCCAGTTATCGCGGTCAAAAACTGTATCTGTCTTGATTCAATCTCATTAACACGCTGCTTTAGCTGGGTGTTCAACAAACGCTCGCGAACTCAACCGCTTTAGCGGTTTCCCGCCCTGCAAACCGCTGAAGCGGTTCTTTGACGTGACGAGGACTCGCTGACACCCAGCTAAAGCAGGGTGTTAATGAAACACTCTCAAATAAAAGGGTGGATCATCAAACCCTTCCATTGCGCCCTCCCTCTGATTTAACCTATTTAACCCGTTTAATTCATTTAACCAACTTAACCAACCTACACAAAAATCGTCTGATCGCGTCCGGGGCCGACTGACGCGATAAACAGTTTCGCATCGGTCAATTCAGCAATCGCTTTTAAATAGCTGCGCGTTTTGGCCGGCAAATCCTTCCAGGAACGCGCCTCGTGCGTCGGCGTACGCCAGCCGGGAAATTCCGCGTAAACCGGCTCGCAACGGGACAACACCTCGATGTCGTTCGGCACGTGATCGTATTTCTTTTTGCCGTCGCGGTAACCGATGCACACCTTGATCGTCTCGACCGTGTCGAGCCCGTCAATGTTCGTCACTGCGAGTTCGTCGATGCCATTCACCATGGTCGCATGGCGCGTCGCGACGGAATCGAACCATCCGCAGCGGCGCGGGCGGCCCGTGGTCGCGCCGAATTCGCGGCCCATCGCGTGGAGCATGTCGGCGATTTCCGCGTTCTCGGTCGGCAACGGCCCCTCGCCCACGCGCGTCGTGTAGGCTTTCAACACGCCCACAACGCGGTCCATGCGGTTCGGCGCCACGCCTGATCCGGTGCAAGCGCCGCCGGAAGTCGTGTTCGATGAAGTCACGTACGGATACGTGCCGTGATCGATGTCGAGAAAAGTGCCCTGCGCGCCTTCAAACAAAATATCGTCGCCGCGCCGGACCGATTGGTGCAGCAGCGTGACCGTGTTCGTCACGAACGGCTTCAAATAATCGCCGGCCTTGCGATAGGCGGCATGCACTTCCTTGAACGAAAGCGGCTTTGCGCCGAAGGCCTTGAGCACTTCGTTATTGTCCTTGATTTTGGTCTGTAACTGTTCCGCAAAACGCTCCGCATTGATCAAATCGATCATGCGCAACCCCACGCGCGCCGCTTTGTCGCCATACGCGGGGCCGATGCCGCGCTTGGTGGTGCCAATTTTATTTTTGCCTTTGAGCACCTCGCGTTGCGCGTCGAGCTCACGATGATACGGAAACACGACATGCGCCGTTTCGCTGACATACAAATTGCCGTTGACCTTAATCCCGAGTTTGCGCAGGCCTTCGATCTCGCTGACGAGACCGATCGGGTCCACCACCACGCCGTTGCCGATGACGCAGGTCTTCTTCTTGCGCAGGATGCCGGAAGGGATGAGGTGCAGGACGTATTTTTGTTTGCCGATGTAAACGGTATGGCCAGCGTTGTTGCCGCCCTGCGTGCGCACGACGACATCCACCTGCTCGGTGAGCACGTCAATGATTTTGCCTTTGCCTTCATCGCCCCATTGGGCGCCGACTAAAATTGTATTCGCCATGTTCGTTCGTTCAACCGTTGTCCGGCGCACCAATAAAAATCCCCGAATTTTCATTCGGGGCAAAGCGCACGGTCTTTGCCGAGTGAAACTAGGAAAAGTGCGGTGTCGCTGTCAATCCTGTTCGCGATTCAGCGCTTGAAACTCGAAACTCAAAACCCGAAACTCGAAACATGTCGTTACCGCCCGACCTGCACATGCACACGCCGCTTTGCCGCCATGCAACCGGCGAACCGGTGGATTACGCCCGGCACGCCGTGGAGCTTGGCTTCAAGGAAATCGGCTTCTCGGACCATTCGCCTATGCGGCAGGATGATTTTGACGATTGGCGCATGCGTTTCGAT
>DASXHY010000399.1:0-2011 GCA_036488095.1 Verrucomicrobiia bacterium
ATAATCAATGGACTCTCGAAGAAGCGTATTCAAATGACGAATGACAAATGACGAATGGAATTCATTCGACATTCGTCATTCGTCATTTGAAATTTCCCCAATGCCCGACGAACCCATCATCGATTTACAAAGCGACCATTATTTCATGGGCGAAGCCTTGCGCCAGGCGGCAAAGGCTTACGAAGCCGAGGAAGTGCCCGTGGGCGCGGTGGTCGTGCGCAATGGGCGAATTATCGCGCGCGCCTCGAACCAGGTGGAACTGCTCAAGGACGCCACCGCGCACGCCGAGATGTTGGCGATTACCCAGGCTGAGGAAGCGGTCGGGGACTGGCGCCTCACGGATTGCACGCTCTACGTGACCAAGGAGCCATGCCCGATGTGCGCCGGCGCGATCGTTCACGTGCGATTGGCGCGGGTGGTTTTCGGCGCGAGCGACCCCAAAGCCGGCGCGGCCGGGAGCGCGTTAAATTTATTGCAGTTTCCGAGTTTAAATCATCGTTGTGCGATTACGAGTGGAGTTCGGGAGCCGGAATGCCGGTCGTTATTGCAGAGTTTTTTCGCGAGCCAGCGCGCCGCGCAAAAGCTGGAGAATCCGGGGAAATCGCCGAACAGCGGGAATTGAAAAGATGGGAAAAAAGGTGTTGGCGCGAAAGGTAGGGCGCGTCACTCCGTGCGCGCCGCAGGGCAATTTGTCAAACACGGGGAGATCGCCGAAGGCACAAACTCGGCGCGCACGGAGTGACGCGCCCTACCACCCGGGAATCCAACAATTTTCCCGCTCACTTCTCAATTCGTCGAGGTGCTGATGAACAACTTTTGCCCGAGGAACTTGCCCGTGAGCACGATGGAATCAAACGGATCCGCAGTCTGGAATTTGGCCTTGAGACCGGATCCGTTGCTGGTTGCGCCCTGAACGCTGTTCGCGCCGTGAGCGCGGGCGGTGATGACGCCGTTTTTGAAGGCGCCAGTCAAATTTAGTCCCAGAGCGCGGCTCGGCGTCGTTACGAGCCCGGTGCCGCGTATTTTAGTCAAACCCACGAGTTGCAGCGTCAGGTTCCACGTGGCATTCGTGCCGTTGGGCATCGGAGCTGTGAAATCAGGCATGGTGCCGCGAAAATTGATACTGCCGGGCACGCTGGCGGAAAACTTGCATTTCTTGGTGGCCAACAAAAGGCCCGTGGTCTGGTCCGTCTCCGCGTCAACACTAAGCGACCCGCTGAAAGAGTTGGCCGGCTGTCCCGCCAATGTGCCGTCGCCGTTGAAGCGAATGGTGAAATGAACCTGCGCAACTCCGCCGGAGCCAGTCACCTTGCCGGTAATGTGCGTAGCCACCGTGAACACACTGCTGTCGCCAAGGGTCAGAGCGTGGACGTTGAAATTAGTGGGATTGGACAGTCTTCCCTTGCCGTCCTGCAGCAAATCAAACTCCAGCCCCATCTCGGTGGCGGCGCCGTTCTTATTCACCACCTGCACGTCGAGTTGGTATGAGCCGCTCAAATCCCAGAGTTGCGTTCCATCTTGGGTCTCGGGATCGCCCAAATTGAAACTGAGGGTCGACGGCACCACGATTTGCGCGCGGCAAAGTTGCAAAGAAAACAGGAGCACGGAGACGAATAGCCAACGAGGGTTGAATCGGATTGTCATATACTAAATCGGGCCTTACTGGCCATGAAGAATGTCGGCGCGCAATCAATCCGTCAACGCAAAATGCGTGTTAACGCGGCAAAGTGCTGCACGCTGACTGTTTCCGCCCTTGTTTGCGGGGACAAGCCGACAGATGCAAACGCCCCCTCCAGCGCCGCTTCCGGCCAGTCCGCTTTCAACAGCTTCAGCATCATTTTGCGCCGTTGGGAAAAGGCGCGTTTGACCACCGCATGAAAATCCGCCCTCAATTCCTCCGCCAACAGCGGCTGCGCGCGGCGCTCCAGCACCACGCAGGCGGAATCGACATCCGGCCGTGGGAAAAAGCAACCGGCCGGAATCTTGAACCATTCGCGCGGCTCGAAATCCA
>DASXHY010000504.1:0-17310 GCA_036488095.1 Verrucomicrobiia bacterium
CACTATTGCTCGCCAGCGCGATGGTCCGCACGCCGCCGGAAATCGGAAACGTGCCGGTATCGGAATGATACTCATTGATGGCATTGACTAGCGCCTGAATCTGCCGTCGCGCCTCCGTCACCCGGCCTTGCTGCCGAACCCTGGCAATCACCACCATGCTCAAAGACGCCAAAATGCCAATAATCGCAATGACCACCAGCAGTTCAATCAGCGTGAATCCGTGGGGAGCGCAGCCGCCCCGGCTGCCGTTCGGTGCGCCTCGCACCGAACACTTGTGGCGTGGGGAAGTATTAAACCGCGAGCAAAGTTCGCGCCTCAAAGTGAGCCGCGAGGCGCGACTCACAGCGCCCGGGGCGGGTGCGCTCCCCAAAAATCGCTCTGCGGTTGCAATTCTCATACGCAATTTCCTAAACCCAACCTACGGCTCCTTACTCCAATTACTCACCCGATAGCTCTTGTTCCCGATCATCAGGTCCACCCACAAATCGTAAGCACCGGAATTATTCGTCGGATGCGATGAAACATAGCGCCACGGATTTAACGTCGTGCCCGCAATTGGCGCAGGACTGGCACCGGCGGGCCATTCAACCGAGCACACGAGAATTTTAACTGTCGATCCGCCTGAAACTATCTCCCCGACCTGGTTCGGCCTGAGATGATTCAGAAACGGCATCGGCGCTCCGGTCTCATCACTGCTATGGGCCTTGGTGGAAGTATTGGCAAAACCCTGCCGGCTGAATTTGGAATTGAGGTCCGCGAGTGAAATTTTCCCACCGGCATCCAGCGTCACATAATTACCTCCGCCATTCGTCGAGCCCAGCAATTCGAAATAAAGCGGATTGATCGCCGCATCGTTTGGATTGTCCGGCGGATAAAACCCGAGTGTGTTTTTGTAATCCTGGATCGCCGATTCCATTTGCGCCAGTTCTGCTCTGGCGCCTGCGATTTTGGTTTTGATATCCGTGGGAGCCATCGCGGCAACAAGCAGAGCTGTGAGCAGGCCAATAATGGCGATGACCACGAGCAGTTCAATCAGCGTGAACCCGTCTCGAGTTGCCGCTTTCGGGCGCATGACAATTGGACAGGGCAGACGCGAGACCGTTTCGCGGGTTTTTCCAGCCCGGGTCGCCGGTCTCCGACCCGGCCCGCCCCATATTCAAACCTGCTTTCGCGCGACCAACGTGTACCAAATTCCTGACGCAATCAGAACCACCGCGCAGGCTCCGGTAAATAAAATGAGAAATGGCGAAGGCAGCATGAACCAGGCGACAATCGCCGCGCCGCCCGACAACCCGCCGCAAAGATAACAATAAAACGCGCTGGCCTTCAGGCTTTGCACGCTCTTTTCAAGAATCGATTGCATCGCCCGCTCATCCCGCGCCTGCGCGGTTGCGCATCCGGTCGAACACACGATTCGCGGCACATTCGGCGCCGTAATGCAGTCGTCACACATCGCCCGTCCGCAATAAGAGCAGACGGCGACCGCGTCGGTTTTATGTTTGAAACATTTCATGGCCGCCAAACGTAGCGCAGGCTGCCAACCTGCCGTATCGCCGACTGGCAGTCGGCGGGCGTAATTGAATCCATCGGTCACCAAAACCGACGATTTCTTCACACCAACTCGAAAGTCTACGCCACAGAGATTTGTCGCGCCCGGACCCAAAACCTTACAGCAAAACGGATTTCACCCCATTGTCCGCCGCACGTTTATCGCTATTTTCCTGAAGCTATCTATGAAACCCGCAGCGGTTGGAATCGACGTAGGCGGCACCAAGACGCTTTGCGTGCTCCTCGATAAACATTTCCAGCAACTCGATGAAATCAAATTCAAGACCGCTCCGGAAGAAGGCCGCCACCGCTTCACGCGCAAGCTGAGCGACGCCGTGGGCGCGCTGGTCACGACCGCGCGCGCGAGGCGGCTGGAAGTGGTCGCCGTCGGCATCGGCTCCGCGGGGTCGGTGGACGAAAAAGAGATCAGCATCAAAACCTCGCCCAATCTTCTGATGCTCGAAAATTATCCCGTCGGGAAATATTTAAGCAAAGTGGTCAAAGCAAAATTCACCATCGCGAATGACGTCCAAACCGGCCTTCACGGCGAACACAAGCTGGGCGCCGCCAAGGGCTGCGCGAACGTCATGGGAGTTTTCTTTGGCACCGGCGTGGGTGGCGCGGCGATCATCAACAACAAACTGTATACCGGCGCTTCCGGGTTTGGCGGACAGGTCGGCGGGCTGGTCGCGCAACCGGTAGGCGGCCCGGAAGCCGCCTTGAGCCACGGAATCGTTGATCGCATCGCCAGCAAATCGGCCATTGCCAGTGAAGCGCTAGTCATGGCCATCAAGAACTGGGCGCCTTACCTGCATCGCGAAGTGGACACCGACCTGGCCAAAGTGACCTGGGGCATCCTGGAACGGGCCATCAAACACGGCGACAAACGCATTGAGGAAATGCTCCGCGCGCGCATGCGCGTGGTCGGCATCGCGCTGGCGAACGTCGTGAACTTTATGAACCCCGAAATGCTCGTGCTGGGCGGCGGATTGGTGGAGCAGATGACCGGGCTCGTCATCCAGGAAATCGAAACCGGATTGCGCGAATATCTGACACCGGAAGTCAGCAAAGCCGTCCGGGTCAAGCCCGCCAAACTCGGCGGGCACGCGGTGGCATTCGGCGCGGCCCACATGGCCCTGAAGACCGTGTTATCTTGAGCGAACATGAGCGCGAAATATCTCGCCCTGGCCACGGATTACGACGGCACCATCGCGCAACACGGCGACGTGACCGAGGCCACTCGCGAAGCGCTCCACCAATGGAAAGAGGCGGGGCGGAAATTAATCATGGTCACCGGGCGCGAGCTTCCGGATTTGCAGAAGGTTTGCCCATTCACAAAATCGTTCGATTGCATCGTCGCCGAAAACGGCGCGCTGCTCTACTGGCCGGCCACGGGCGAAAAAAAAGTCCTGGCCGCGAGGCCGCCGGAGGAATTTATCGATCGCTTGCGGACGATGGGAGTTTCTCCGCTGTCGTTTGGCGAAGTCATTGTATCGACCCAGGAAAATTACAAAGGCGTGGTTCTGGAAGCCATCGACGAACTCGGGTTGAAGCTCAAAATAATCCTGAACAAGGGAGCGTTGATGGTGCTGCCCACCAGCGTGGACAAAGCGACGGGCTTGAATGCCGCCGCGAACGCGATGGGCCTTGCGCTGGCGGATATTGCGGGCGTCGGCGACGCCGAAAACGACCAGGTGTTCCTCGCGCTGTGCGGCTATTCCGCGGCTGTGGGCAACGCGCTGGGTTTTCTCAAGAAGCAGGTGCATTACGTGACAAAAGCGACCCACGGCGCGGGCGTGGAGGAGTTGATTGAAAAGCTTCTGGCCGCGGATGGAAACACGCTGCCCGCGAAGACGAGCCAACAGGAATTATTCAAATAACTTGGACGCTTGGATCTGGTGCTTGGATGTTGGACGCTTGGATCTTTTCATTGGCTTCGTATCCCTCCTTTGGGTGGTTGCCTCCGGCAGTCATTTGTGAATAATCCCGCTCCATGTTTCACTTCGCCAAAATCATCGCCGCCTCCGCCCTCATCAGCCTCAGCCTTTGCGGCGCGCGCGCCGAAGACACCGGGACGCATTTCAAAGTCATCGCGTTTTACACCGGCAAAGACGATTTGGCGCATATCAGTTTCGTGAAAGAAGCAAACCGCTGGTTTCCGCAGACGGCGGCCAAATATCATTTCAGTTATGAAGCCACCACGAATTGGAACGATCTGAAGGCCGACAAACTCGCCCATTATCAGATCGTCCTGTTCCTCGATACGCGCCCCGAAGCTCCCGCCCAACGGGCCGCTTTTGAGAACTACATGGAGCACGGCGGCGCCTGGATGGGATTTCACTTTTCCGCGTTCGCATTGACCCCGTCCGGGTATCCCCAAAATTGGGATTGGTATCACGACAAATTCCTGGGCTCGGGCGAATACGTCAGCAACACCTGGCGGCCAACTTCGGCCATTCTGCGCGTCGAAGACACGAACCATCCCGCGACGAAAGACCTGCCCGCCACCTTCAAATCCGCGCCGAACGAATGGTATCGCTGGAAAAACAATCTCCGGGCGAACCCCGATATAGACGTTTTGCTGTCCATCGACCCGGCGAGTTTTCCGCTCGGCACCGGCCCCAAACCTTACGAAATCTGGCACAGCGGCGATTACCCGGTCGTGTGGACGAATCGAAAATTTCGCATGGTCTACTTCAACATGGGCCATAACGACATGGATTACGAACACAAGACGAACAAGGAATTGTCCTTCACCTTTGAAAATGAAACGCAGGACAAATTGATTGTGAACACTCTCTTGTGGCTTGGCAGCGGGAAATAGTGTAACAAAAGGGCCGTTGGTCCGTCTTAAAAAGAAATCGGTATTAAGGCAATTTGAAATCTATGAAAAGAGTGCTGCTCCTCCTCACCATTTTAGGCCTCGTCGCTTCCCCATTGATAGTCCCTCAGGCTGAGGCCGCATCGGTGAAACACGTCGCCAAACATCAGGCCAGACATCATAAGAATCACATGCAAAAACGCGCCGCCAATCATCGCGCGCGCCGGCATCATCGCAAGACCGTCGCTTAAGCGTGATCTTCGGGCGGGCACGGATGGGTTTTCACTTGCCTCAAGGACGAAGGCCGGTTTTTACTGGCTCCATGCCGCTCCCAATCTGTCGCGCCTTGTTTTTCCTGGTCGGAGCGGTTGCTCCGCTGACCTTGCTGGCGCAGGACCACCTCGAACCATCCCCTCCAGCCAAACCCGCCGCCATTGTCGCCGGTGCTTCTGAGAGTCCCGTTGACCTCGATCAAGGCCGCCATTTGTTCGAAGCGCATTGCGCCACTTGCCACGGCCCAAACGGCGAAGGCGGCAAAGGCCCCACGCTCGCCCAGCCATCCCTCCCCCGGGCCAGCGATTACGAATCGTTGCTCAAAATAATTTCCGGAGGAATTAACGGCACCGAAATGCCTCCGGCGCACATGGAGCGCAAGGACATTGAGCTGGTCGCGAAATTCGTAAAATCCCTCAACTCCCGCCCGCGCGAAGCCGTGTCCGGGAATGTCGAACGCGGCGCGCAAATTTACGCCAAAAAAGGCGGCTGCGCCCAATGCCACATGCTGGACGGCCAAGGCGGCGTTTTCGGACCGAACCTCAGCGATGTGGGCCTCCGCCGCAGTCCCGAGTATTTGCGCCGCTCACTCGTGGACCCCAGCGCGGACGTGCCCCAAAGTTACGTCGCATGGCGGACGGACATCTCCCTGCCGGAAAATTTTCTCTTCGTCAGGCTCGTCACGCGCGACGGCCAGGAAATCTCCGGCGTGCGCGTGAACGAAGACACATTTTCCATTCAAATCCGCCAGGCCAACGGAGCGATCAAGTCCTGCTTCAAATCCGAATTGGCCGAATTGCACAAGGACACCGGCAAATCACCCATGCCGTCCTATGCCACGGCCTTGACCACGAACGAACTCGATGACTTGGTCGCGTTCCTCACTTCACTGCGTCACAATAAATGAAAACTTTCTGCCTACTCCCGCTCACCGCCATGTTGGCCGTCTCCGCCGCCGCCCAGGTCTCGGTCCCGTTCGAACGCATTCGCGACTCATCCAAAGAACCGGGCAATTGGCTCACCCACGGCGGCGATTACGCCGGCCATCGCTATTCCACGCTCGGCCAACTCACGCCCGCGAACGTCGCGCGGCTGAAGACCGCCTGGATTTATCAATCGCGCGAAGCCGGCCGATGGGAAGCCACGCCGCTCGTCGTCGATGGCGTCATTTACATCACCGAACGCCCCAACGTCATCACCGCCATCGATGGAAAGACCGGCCGGCCACTGTGGAATTACCGCCGTCCAATGTCCGACCAGGCCACCGGTTGTTGTGGCGCAGTGAATCGCGGCCTGGCCATCCTCGGCGACGCCCTTTACGTCAACACCTTCGATTGCCACCTCGTCTGCATCGAAGCCAGCACGGGCAAGGAACGCTGGGATACCGTCGTCACGGATTATCGGCCCGGCTACACCATGACCGCCGCGCCGCTGGCCGTGAAAGATAAAATTATCGTCGGCATTTCCGGCGGCGAGTATGGCGTTCGCGGTTTCCTGGATGCTTACGACGCCAAAACCGGCGCTCACGCCTGGCGTTTTTGGACCGTCCCCGCCACCAATCAACCCGGCAACGAAACCTGGGGCACCAACGATGCCTGGAAAACCGGCGGCGTGGCCACCTGGGCCACTGGCACTTACGATCCCGATCTGAATCTCGTTTATTGGGGCACCGGCAATCCCGGCCCTGATTACAACGGCGACCTGCGCCCCGGTGACGATTTGTACGCGTGCTGCGTCGTCGCCATCGATCCCGATTCGGGCACGCTGCGCTGGCATTTTCAATACACACCGCATGATGTCCACGACTGGGATTCCTGCGAAGTGCCGCTGCCCATTGACGCGACCATCAACGGCAAGCCGCGCAAGCTGCTCATGCAGGCCAATCGCAACGCATTTTTCTACGTGCTCGACCGTGCAACCGGCGAATTCATCACCGGCAAGGCGTTCGCCAAACAAACCTGGGCCAGCGGCCTGGACGCGAAAGGCCGCCCGATTTTAATTCCCGGCAAAGAGCCGAACGCGGAAGGCGTGCTCGTCTATCCAGGCCTCGAAGGCTCCGCGAATTGGCCCGCGCCAGCCTACAGCCCGCTCACCGGCCTTTTTTACGTGCAGACGCAGGACGACTACGGGCAGATCTATTACAAACACAAAGCCGACTACAACGTAGGCAACGATTATGAAGGCGGCGGCGCTCGCAATCTGCTGGGCGCGGAACCTTACGGCGCGCTGAAAGCCATCGAAGCCACCACCGGAACGGTGAAATGGGAATTCAAAGAGCAATCCTCCTGCGATGCCGGCGTCCTCGCGACCGCCACCGGCCTCGTCTTCTCCGGCACGAGCGACGGCTACGTTTACGCGCTCAACGCCGCCACCGGCGAACCGCTGTGGCGCTTCCAAACCGGCGGCACCATTCTCGCCCCCCCGGTAACATTCCTCGTCGACGGCAAACAATACCTGGCCATCGCAGCCGGATCGGCGCTATTTACCTTCGCGCTGTAAGTGGCACGGGCGTCTCGCCCGTGCGAATCGAAACACACGGGCAAGATGCCTGTGCCACTAATTCACGGCGCACTCGCCGTCGCCGGATCTTTTTTCGCAGGCTTTTTCACCGCCGCTTTCCCCGGAGCGGAAAACAGCGCCGTATCCGCCGGATGCTTCGTGCCGCGAGGCTGCAGCAACTTCGCCACCAATCCCGTCCAACCCGTTTGATGCGATGCCCCCACACCCCGCCCCGTATCACCGTGAAAATATTCGTGGAATAAAACGTAATCCTTGAAATTCGGATCGCCCGCCAGTTTCGGGTGGTATTTTAACACCGGCCGCTGGCCGTCCTTGCCCTTGAGAAATAAATTCGAAAGCCGCCGCGTCAATTCGTTGGCGACGTCCCTGATGGTGACGAATTTCCCCGAACCTGCCGGGCATTCCACTTTGAAATCGTCGCCATAATAATGATGAAACTTCTGGAGCGACTCGATAATCAGAAAATTCAGCGGCATCCACAGCGGACCGCGCCAGTTGGAATTGCCTCCAAACAAATGGTTCTCCGATTCGGCCGGCCAATAGGCGACCACGTGCTCCACGCCGGCGATGACGAGCCGGTAAGGATTTTTCTCATGTATTTTCGAGACCGCGCGCACGCCATAATCGCTCAAAAATTCCGTCTCGTTGAGCATCCGGCGCAAGAGGCATTTCATCCGATGCCCCCGCAGCAACGAGAGCAGGCTGCGCTCGCCCATGCCGCATACCTCCCAGCGCGAAACCAGGGCCGCAAGCTCCGGCCGATGCTCCAGCACCCATTTCAGGCGGCCGGCAAACGCGGGAAGTTCCTTCAACAACTCCGGCTCGATTGTCTCGACCGCAAACAACGGAATCAATCCCACCATGGAACGTATTTTGAGCGGAATCTCGCGCCCACCCGGCGTCCGCAGTTGGTCGTAATAAAACTCGTCTTCATTGTCCCACAAACCCATTCCGTCCTCCGGACTATTGATCGCCGCGGCGATGCCGAGGAAATGCTCGAAAAATTTCGTCGCGATATCTTCATAAACCTTATTGTGCCGCGCCAACTCCAGCGCGATGCGCATAAGATTCAACGAATACATCGCCATCCAACTCGTGCCGTCGGCCTGGTTGATATACCCGCCAGTCGGCAACGGCGCGCTGCGGTCAAAAACACCGATGTTATCCAGCCCAAGAAAACCGCCCTGGAAAATATTTCTGCCCTGCGCGTCTTTGCGATTCACCCACCACGTGAAATTGATCATCAGCTTGTGAAACACGCGCTCAAGAAAAGCCAGATCGCCGGGATCCTCCGGCCGGCTCGCGTGGCGCTGCTTGCGATCGATCTGAAACACGCGCCACGCCGCCCACGCGTGTACCGGCGGGTTCACATCGCCAAACGCCCATTCGTACGCCGGCAACTGCCCGTTCGGATGCATGTACCATTCGCGCGTGAGCAGGACCAATTGGTGCTTCGCGAATTCGGCGTCGATCAATGCAAACGGAATGCAATGGAACGCCAGGTCCCACGCCGCGTACCACGGATACTCCCATTTGTCCGGCATCGAAATGACATCCGCATTGTTGAGATGCACCCAGTCGGAGTTGCGACCCTGTTTGCGCTCGGCCGGCGGCGGCGGCATCGCCGGGTCGCCCCTGAGCCATTCCGGAATGTCGTAATAATAAAATTGCTTCGACCAGATCATCCCCGCGAACGCCTGGCGCTGCACCCGGCGCGCGTCCTCATCATGAAGATCTTTTTGCAACTCCCCATAAAACTCATCCGTTTCACTGAGGCGTTGGGAAAAAATAGAATCGAAATCGTCGAAGTAGGACAGGCTTCCAGCCTGTCTCTGATTTTTTGAAGCCGGGCGAGACGAATTATCCGAAGATGGAGATTCCGATACCCCGGGAGAAGTTTGTCCTCCATTCACCAGCCGCACCCGCACTGTCGCCGACCCTCCCGCCGGCACTGTGATCGTGTAATGCGCCGCCGCCTTCGTCCCGGTCTGTTGCGCATTCACCGCGCCCTTGTTTCCGCTCACGATGTATTCGTGAAAGGCGTCCTTGAAAAACCCCGGCGCGTCGTTCTGCTCGTAAAGCCGCCGCACGTTTGTCTCGTTATCGCAGAAAAGCAATTCCGGTTTGCCATCGCAGAACAGGCGATAGTCCCCGAGGCTGGCGTGCTTTGCGCTCACGCTGCCGTCTTTTTCCGCGCGCAAAACCGGCCGCTCGGAATTGTCCCACGACCACGTGTTGCGAAACCACAATTGCGGCAGTAGATGAAGCGTCGCCGCTTCCGGCCCGCGATTGTGGACCGTAATCCGCATTAAAATATCCGCCTCATCCGCCTTCGCGTATTCCACGAACACATCCCAGTAGCGGTCATCGTCAAAAATCCCCGTATCGAGCAATTCAAACTCCGGCTGGCAGCAATCCGCTTTGCGCCGCTCGCTTTCCTCGATGAATTGGCAATACGGATATTCCCGCTGCGGGTATTTATACAACATCTTCAGGTACGAATGCGTCGGCGCGGCATCGAGATAATAATAAAGCTCCTTCACGTCTTCGCCGTGATTCCCCTGGCTGTTCGTGACGCCGAACAACCGCTCCTTCAATATCGGATCCTTGCCGTTCCACAACGCCAGCGAAAGACACAACCGGCATTGGTTATCAGTAAAACCCGCCAAACCGTCCTCGCCCCAGCGATACGCGCGGCTGCGTGCGTGGTCGTGCGGAAAATATTCCCACGCCGTGCCCCCCGGCGAATAATCCTCCCGCACCGTCCCCCATTGCCGCTCGGAAAGATACGGCCCCCAGCGCTTCCACCGCTTGAGTCCGGCGTGATTCTCGGCCAGACGCTGGCGTTCGGCTGTCAATTTTGGAGAGCTCATATCGTTACGGGATGCGGGACATTATCACCGTAAATGCACGTCTACAAGGCGGAGGCTGTTCGACAATGTAGGGCAGGCATCCTGCCTGTCTCCATTTTTCGCTTTTTGCATTGAAAAAATTGGAGATGGAGTGTTCACCTGCGGAAGTCTCCGAAGATGACAGATAATAGGAGGCGTCACTTTAGCAGCCCGTCAGGGCGAAAGAAAATAGCCCACCGCTTTAGCGGTGGGTTGAGCGTAAGTTTCCCGAGTCCCGCAGGGACGGCAGAAATTTATCTCATTTCGGAATGCGTCATGCGTCCGTTTTTTTTCGATTCTGCCGTCCCTGCGGGACTCGGCCGACGCGCACGTCCATCCCCGCGATGAATCGCGGGGCTATTTTCTTTCGTCCCTGGCGGGACTCGGAGGTGGCGCTATCGTTCCCGGCTAGCCACTTTTAATCGCCCCGTATTGTCGTCTCAAATTTTAAATCGAATTAAATCACGACCAACTCAGTCCAACCACGGAATGCTGAAAAAGTTTGTTTTTTATGATTGCAACGGACTGGGGCATTGCCTTTAGTAGCAATTTCAAGGCTTTAGGTTAGTCTTAGGCATTACCAATGAACCGTTGGGCATGGTTTACAATTTGTGTCCTGCTCGGCTTCCTGCTGCTTATTTGCGGCTGGTTGATGCCGGCTCATTTGCGCGCCGTGGAACCGCCCGTCCTCCAACGCGCCGGCCAAAATTCATCCAGCCTCACCGGTCGCGGTCTCGAGCTGGTGCACCTCGGCCAATTCGGCGCGGCGGAATTGCTTTCACGCGCCGCCACGCGCGAAAAATTCCCTTCCGCCAATGAACTCGCTTCCGCCATCGACGCCACCGCAAAACGATATCCCTCCCTGAAAGCATGGGGCGTTTCCGACCCGGGCTACCGGTATAATAATTTTGGCTTGCGGTCTTATTTCCCCAAACCTCCCGCGCCAACGGAATCAGGCGAGCCGTCGTTCACGGATTTTGTCGTGCGCGAGCAAAACCGCAACAAGGCGCTCGAGGTTTTACGCGCCTCGAAAAACCCAGTCGTCCAGCAATTGCTCCAAACGCGCGCGCTGACCAACACCACCACGTTCGCACCGTCGCAGTCGCCCGGCGGCGAAGCGTTCGATGCCGCCATCGTCATTACTTCGCTCCTGGTGGAACAACGGCACTTCCCCGAGACCCTCAGCAAAGACATTAATTCCGCCGCCGCGCAGGCCAATCGCGACAGAAATTCCCAGCAGCTCGAACAAATCCTGCTCGACGTTTTATCCCTCGGCCAGCGATTCAACTGGGGCCAGCTCGCCGCGTTCGTCGGCAAAATCGACAGCGCCGCGACGCTGCATGACCAGGCGGATTTGGTCCGCGGCGCCGGCGATCAACTGCCGGAACTGTTCTCCGCCGTGGAACTTTCGGGCAACCCCAAAGCAGTGGCCGACTATCTGAAGACATTTCACGAAACCGGCATGAAAGACCTCACCGCATCGCTGCAATACAACGCCGGCGGCGTGCGGGCGTTGTTGCAAAGCAATCATCGACTTTACACTTCGCACACGCGGCAACTGGCGTCGGAATACGAACCGTTCGCCAGCCTCGTTTCGCTGGGCGCAGATTATTGCTGGCGAATGCCGGAATTTGCGCTGATATTGAAGTGGGTTTTATATTTCGGCGGCGGCTTTATGCTTGCGATGGGTCTGCACCTTGGCAGGCCGCCTGCTTCCGAATTGGAAGCGCCTTTGCAGGTGCGCGGGTTCCATCTCGCCCGTGAGACTTTGTTTGCGTTGGGTTTTCTGCTGGTCGTGCTGTTCTTGAGCGAGCCGTTTCTCGCTCCGGAAGGCGCGGCGACGGCAAGGCCGTTTCGATTACGCATACCCATGTCGGGCAGCGTCATCCAGCCAGGAAACGCCAGTAACAAAACATCATTTATGGACGATTATAAATCTAAAATAATTCCCATGGCGCTGTTTTTCGTGCTGCAAGGGCTGCTCTACATCGCCAGCATCGTGAAACTCGCGGAAATCCGCCGCCAACGAGTCGGCCCGCGCGTGAAATTGCGCCTCCTGGAAAACGAGGACCATTTGTTTGACGCCGGCCTTTACCTGGGCTTTCTCGGCACGATCGTGGCGTTCATTCTTTCCTCGGTAAGTATGAAGCATCATTTCGATCTGATGGTGGCGTACTCCTCCACCTCCTTCGGCATCCTGTTCGTCTCCGTCTTCAAAATCTTCCATCTGCGTCCAGTGCGCCGGAAGTTCGTTTTGGAGGCGGAAGCGGAACCGGTTGCCGTCGCCACCACGACTCAAGCGCCTTCTCTCGCGACACCATGAATCGCAGCATCCTGATCGTCATCTGCGACTTTCTGCTCGTCAGCCTTCTGGTGTTTTCAACGCCGGACACGACGAAGATCAATGGCGAAACCGGCGCATCTGCCGTGCTGAATAGCGAGGCCACCAATGCCCCCAGCGCCGGCAAAGACCTTGCCGCCGTCATGCGAACCGCGTTGACCGAGGAACAACAGAAGCGCGAGCAACTAGTGAGTGAATTGCAGAAGACGCGCCAGACCGCGGCCCAGCAGCAATCACAGTTGAGCGAAAATGAAAAACGCGCGCAGGCTTTGCAGCAGGAGCAAGCGAATCTCAAGGAACAATTCGCCGCCGCCCAGACGAATATCAGCGCGCTGAACCAGCAACTGAATTCCCGCTCCACCGAGGCCACTCTTTCCAAGGAACAACTGGCCGCGTTGCAGGCGGACATGCAGACACAACAGGACCAGGCGGCCGCGCTGAAAAAACAACTCGCTGATTTGGAAAAAGCCAATCAAGCCGCGCTCGCCGACCGCGAAAAATTGACCAACCAGCTTCAATTGGCCGACCTCGAGCGGCGTCACGCCGCCGAACAAGCCGCCCAAGCCCAGCAACAGGTGCAGTACGAGCGCGAGGATAAGGCGCGCATCGAACAGCAAGCCGCCAAGCTCGCTGAAGGCGTGAAATCCCTGGCCACCAATTCCAGCCAGCTCGCGCAGGAAATTCGCGAGAACCGCCCCCTTGCCTCCAATACCATTTTCAACGACTTCGTCACCAACGCGGTCGACGTCCAG
This sequence comes from Verrucomicrobiia bacterium, assembly GCA_036488095.1. Classification (GTDB taxonomy): domain Bacteria; phylum Verrucomicrobiota; class Verrucomicrobiia; order Limisphaerales; family DASXHY01; genus DASXHY01. The sequence goes on from DASXHY010000504.1 coordinate 13,147, forward strand.
TTCACCGCGACCCGCCCCGGTTTCTTCGGCGGCGAAGCCACTAAAGAAAAAACCGCCAAAACCGTCCTCGTCACCGACGGCACGAATACCTTTGCGATGTGCCACGTGCAGGACACCCCGCTCACCTTCTGGGTGCCCGCCACCGATTGGGAGGGCTTGACCGGAACCTTGCGCCACGACGGCGGACAAATCCCGCTGCAATCATTGTCATTCTCGCAACCGGATCCCCGCGTTGTGTTGATGGCCATCAAATCAGCGGACGCCGGCCGGCTTGGCACGAAAGTTTATCGAGTTTCCCCGGACCCGTTTAAATTCCAGGACGCCGTGATCGTCGGCGCGCAGGAAAGTTATTACGGCGAGTGCAAATTCCAGATCGATGTGAAAACGCCGGACTATGTGAAACTGGACCACAGCTTTTTCAAAGGCTTGTTTGGCAAATTTAATCCTTCGCGCGGCGATCTGGTCTTCAGCCGCACCGGCGAGTTGCTCGGCATCATGGCCAACGACACTTTCTGCATGGTGATCCGCAAGTATAACACGAATGCGACCTTCCAACTCGGCCCGAACATGCGCTCGCAGTATCTCGCCGACACGCTCTCGCGCTATTACGTTTCCATCCAGCGATTGCCGCTGGAATTGCAGTGACTCGAACGTAGGACAGGCATCCTGCCTGTCTCCATTCATAAACTTTTACCAGACGTAGCCGGAGGGGGATTCCGGATAATCGGTTCGGCACTCATTCAGCACTAAAACAATTTCTGCTGATTTCCACTCGACGGTTTCAGCCCAAGCTTTTTGTAACTCAACTCCGTCGCCACCCTGCCCTGCGCCGTGCGCTGAAGATAACCTTCCATGATCAAATACGGCTCATAAACTTCCTCCAGTGTGTCCGGCTCCTCGCCCACCGCCACCGCCAGCGAACTCACACCCACCGGCCCGCCGCCAAATTTCACAATCACCGTTTCGAGAATGCGCTTGTCCATTTCGTCCAGGCCATTCTCATCAATCTCCAGCATCGCCAGCGCTTTATCCGCAATTTCCGCCGTAATCCGCCCCTCGCCCTTGACCTGCGCAAAATCGCGCACGCGCCGCAGCAGGTTATTGGAAATGCGCGGCGTGCCACGGCTCCGCCGCGCGATTTCCCGCGCGCCGCGTTCTTCGATTTCAATATCCAGCAGGCGCGCGGAACGAACCACGATTTTCTCCAACTGCTCCGAGTGGTAATAGTCCAGCCGCTCGCGAATCGGAAATCGCGTCAGCAACGGCGCCGTGAGCAAGCCGCTCCGCGTTGTCGCGCCGATGAGCGTGAACCGCGGCAAATTCAGCCGCACACTGCGCGCATTCGGCCCCTGGTCGATGATAATGTCCAGTTTGAAATCCTCCATCGCCGGATACAAATATTCCTCAATCGTCTTTTGCAGCCGATGAATTTCATCGATGAACAACACGTCCCCCTCCTCCAAATTCGTCAAGAGCCCCGCCAGGTCGGCCGCCTTTTCAATGGTCGGCCCGCTCGTGCTCTTAATATTGGCGCCCATGCTCTTGGCGATGATGTTCGCAATCGTCGTTTTGCCCAGGCCCGGCGGCCCGCTCAGCAGCACGTGATCGATGGCCTCCCCGCGCTGTTTCGCGGCGGCGACGGTGATTTCCAGCCGTTCCTTGACCTTCGCCTGCCCCGTGAATTCGGAAAAAAGCGAAGGACGCAGCGTCATTTCCAGCGCGGCATCGGGCTTGGTCAGCACATCGGAAATCGGTCGTTCAGACATCAGTGCCAAGATGGGGAAACACCCCGGAGCCGACAAGGGAAATTCCTGCGATGGTTTCCTGCGTGGATCAAATCCGCCGATTCGAAAAACTAACATCCTCCTCGTCATCCTTCTCGTCCTCGTCCTCGAAATTCCCCAATAAATCGAGAACGAGAACGAGGGAGGAACGCTGCACGGCGCCCGGCCCAAAATGGCCGCGAAATTACGAATTGACGCTGGCCGGTCCTTTAACGAAACTGCCCGCGTTGCTGAACCCTCTATCTTCCGAAGGAACCTCGCAGCGCCGTAACGGGCTGGTGCTCAGCCCTCGATGCGGGTGCAGTAAAATGCCGACAACAATCGCTGGCTTGGTAATTCAAAATCGGGTGAGAACTTTGCCAAAAAAGGTTGGCAGTGAAAAACGCCTTTGCTTAGTCTCGCCGCGCAAAATTGTATGAGAAATACTAAAAAACTATCCCCAGTTCTCGTTCTATTCTTCTTGTGCAGCCTCGCAACCAGTGCCTTCGCCGGCGAAGCGGACATTCACATTCCCGACCTCACCTCCGTTAAATTCGCAGGGCTTGGCGGCATGAGCGGCCATACGCTCATGATGCTCGGCATCGTTGTCTGTGCCATCGGTGCCCTCTTTGGCATCGTTCAATATCTCCAAACCAAGGCGCTCCCCGTTCATGCCAGCATGGGCAAAGTTTCCGAAACCATCTATGGAACCTGCAAAACCTACCTCCTGACTCAGGGCAAATTGCTCGCCATTCTCTGGATCTTGATCGCCGCTTGCATGATTGTTTACTTCAAATTTCTCCAGACAGACAATACCTGGGGCCACGTATTCGTCATTTTGCTGGCCTCCGTTCTCGGCATTTTGGGTTCCTACGGCGTCGCGTGGTTCGGCATTCGCATCAACACCATCTCCAATTCCCGCACCGCGTTCTCAGCCCTCAAAGGCAATCCTCTCGCCACACTGGGCATTCCCCTCCGCTCCGGCATGAGCATCGGCCTCCTGCTCGTTGCCGTCGAATTGTTCTTCATGATTTGCATCCTGATGTTCCTGCCGCGCGACCTCATCGGCCCGTGTTTCATCGGTTTCGCCATCGGTGAATCCCTCGGCGCCAGCGTGCTCCGTATCTGCGGCGGCATTTTCACCAAGATTGCCGACATCGGCTCCGACCTCATGAAAATCGTTTTCAAACTGCCCGAAGACGATCCGAAAAATCCCGGCGTCATCGCGGATTGCACCGGCGACAACGCCGGCGACAGCGTCGGACCGACAGCCGATGGTTTCGAAACCTACGGCGTGACCGGCGTGGCCTTAATCGCGTTCCTGGCGCTGGCGCTCGCCAAAAGCCCCGAAATCTGCGCCACCCTGATTATCTGGCTGTTCGTCATGCGCGCTTTGATGATCGTGACGTCCCTTGCCTCCTACGCCGTGAACGAAATCATCAGCAAAGGCATGTTCGGCGGTAAAAAAGATTTCGACTTCGAAGCCCCGCTCACGCACCTCGTTTGGATTACCTCTGCGGTATCCATCGCCATCACCTTCATCGCCAGCAAAATTCTGCTGGGCGACTTCACCATGAACGGCGTGGCCCAACCCGCCCTCTGGTGGGTGCTATCCGGCATCATCAGTTGCGGCACCGTGGCCGGAGCGTTGATTCCTGAATTCACCAAAGTTTTCGTCAGCACCAATTCCCGTCACGTGCGCGAAGTGACGAACTGTTCGAAACACGGCGGCGCTTCCCTGAATATTCTGTCGGGTTTCGTGGCGGGCAATTTCTCCGCGTTCTGGATGGGGTTGGTCATCATGCTGCTGATGTTCACTTCTTACTTTTTCTCACAAAACCCGGCGCTGCTTTCACTCATGCCGAAGGAATTCCTGTTCGCTGCCCCGATCTTTGCGTTCGGTTTGGTCGCGTTCGGCTTCCTGGGGATGGGCCCGGTGACCATTGCGGTGGACAGCTATGGACCGGTGACAGACAACGCACAATCGGTGTATGAACTGAGCCAGATCGAAGGTCGAAAGAATATCACCCAGGAAATCAAGACCACGTTTGGTTTCGACCCGGATTTTGAAAACGCCAAGTATCAACTCGAGAAGGGCGATGGCGCTGGCAATACCTTCAAAGCGACCGCCAAGCCGGTGTTGATTGGCACCGCGGTAGTCGGAGCGACGACGATGGTGTTCGGCATTATCATGCTTTTGCAACGGATGTATGAGGCGCAGGTTGCCTCTGGAGTCGCCGGGCCGTTCAAGCCGGTTATCGATGCGCTGAGCATCGTGCAGCCGGAAATCATCCTGGGCCTGATTATGGGCGGCGCAGTCATTTATTGGTTCACCGGCGCATCGTGCCAGGCGGTCGTAACGGGCGCCTACCGCGCGGTGGTCTATATCAAAGAGCATATG
>DASXHY010000522.1:0-1714 GCA_036488095.1 Verrucomicrobiia bacterium
CGATGAAATCGCCACAATCGAGCCATCGGGATATGCTTTATCGTCCGAAGTTCGTGTAGTCACCTCGGAAGCCGAAGAGATAAGGATGGGGTTCGCTCCAACAATGGTCGTTGCACCGGACAATACACCTTATTGTTTGAATTGGACGGCTAATTTCTTCATTCATCCTACTATCAAAGCTGCTTCAATTAGAACTGCTCCCGCTTCCGTTCGATATGATGCCTCAATCCAAGTTATCAATTCATCAGAAGCGCAGATCCCGAAATTTATTGGAGATTGGCAGGACGAGTTGGTTTCTTTGCGCTTGAAGACAAAAGTAGCACGGCAGGCATTTCCGCTCATAAAGATTTCTAGTGGACCGATCCCATGAACCTCCTCGAAGTCAAAAATCTCAAAGTCCATTTCCCCGTGAAGCGGGGAATGTTCCAGCCCGCGCGCGAGTTCGTGAAAGCTGTCGATGATGTGAGTTTCAACATCGCGTCAGGCGAAACGCTCGGGCTCGTGGGCGAAAGCGGTTGCGGCAAGACCACCCTCGGGCGCGCGATTGTGCGGCTGGTTGAGCCCATCGCGGGAAGTGTTTCGCTGGACGGCACGGATGTCACGCGGATGAACGGCGCGGCGATGCGCGCGCAGCGGCGCAAGTTGCAGATGATTTTTCAAGACCCCTACGGCTCGTTGAATCCCCGCATGACGGTGGAAGATATCGTGGGCGAGGCGTTGGATATTCATCGGCTGGCGGAAAATAAATCGGCGCGGAAGGAACGGATTGCGGAATTGCTGAAAGCGGTGGGACTCGACGCGACGTACGCGCAACGTTACCCGCATGAATTCAGCGGCGGCCAGCGCCAGCGCATCGGCATCGCGCGCGCGCTGGCGGTCGAACCGAAGCTGATTGTGTGCGATGAACCGGTCAGCGCGCTCGATGTTTCCGTGCAGGCGCAGATCATCAACCTGCTCCAGGATTTGCAGCAGCAGCGCGGCCTCGCGTATCTTTTCATAGCGCACGACCTCGCAGTGGTGGAACACATCAGCCAGCGCGTGATGGTGATGTATCTGGGCAAAGTGGTGGAACTGGCGGACGCCAAAGCGATCATTCGTGCGCCGAAACATCCCTACACGCAGGCGTTGATTTCGGCGGTGCCGGTGGTGGACCCGGAGTCCAAGCGTCAGCGGATTATTTTGCCGGGCGATGTGCCGTCGCCGATTCATCCGCCGCCGGGTTGTCCGTTTCATCCACGCTGCCCGATTGCGGAGGAACGATGTCGCGTGGAAATTCCGCCGTTGCGCGAAATTGCTCCCGGCCATTTCGCGGCGTGTCATCTGGCGAAGGCGTAGTAGCACGGGCATCTTGCCCGTGCGAACGGAAACTCACGGGCGAGACGCCCGTGCCACTAAAAACTTTCCCGTAACTCTCGCGTCTTTATCCCGTCTGAATTAGTGGCGGGCGACCGGCGCGGTGCGCAACATTTGCACAGTTAATTTGCGGAACGCGTGCGGTTTCTCGGGGTGAAACTCGAATCGAGTGTGAAATCGTGTTCGGTTTTGTGAGAGCCGACTTCGATGATCAGCCGGTAAGTTTCGCCGGGAATGAGCGGATCGGGGCGGGCGTTGCTCACGATGGGTTTCATGCCGTGAATGCGATCGCCGTAGGAAAACAGTTTTGTTGGCACGGAATTGGAGTCGGATTTCAGTTCCCAGGCAGGAAGGGCATATT
>DASXHY010000534.1:0-3895 GCA_036488095.1 Verrucomicrobiia bacterium
TTAAGTGTCGAGAAAAATTTCCAATAGTTTCTAATCGATTGAAGGTTCGCGGTCTTTCGAGATTTGCGGTCGTGCGGAATTTGTAATCAAGCCAAATTGGTATCAAGCCAAATTGGTAACGTGCAAAATTGGTAACGGAACAGAATCGTGCCGTGCGCAATCGCTATTCACGATATTTCATTTTGAATTTATCCACCGCACTACTTGCTCCGCCGAGGCGTCCGCCGCTGTGCTAAGGACGTTGTGGTCCGCGCGCCACATGATTTTATATTCGCGCAGGGCGGGGCAGTTCTTTCGCAGCCAGGGCCGGATAAAAATCCACGGGACGATCGGATCAAGAACTCCGGCGAGGGCGAAGATCGGGATTTTTGCGGCGCGGGCGACGGCACAATGATCGCTTTGAGCGATGAGCCGCAGCCGATGCACGGCCGCCTGGCGGTCGAGTTCGATCCGGCGGTCGATGAATTCCTGGATGTTCGCCACGGTCTCCGGGGAATGGCGGTAGCGGAACCGGGCCAGCTTCGCATAGCCGAACATGATGCGAACCAGCAACCGCAGCGAAATTCCGCGCGCGATTTTCTCGGCAAAACGCACTCCGGCGCGGATGGGATGCCGCACAAAACCCCCGGCGAGAATGACGCCGTCCATTTGAAATTTCCCGCGCGCGACCATTGGCCAGACGACTTGAGAGCTGAAGGATTCGCCGAGGAGCCATCCGCGAGTGATTCCTATTCCGGCGAGGGCGGCTTCCACATTTGCGGCGTAGTCATCGAGCGACCAGGTCAAGGTTCGCGGGTAGGTAATTTCCACAAAACGCACGCGGTTGCCGAGCGCGCGACGGAAGCTGCCGATGAGCGTCCAATCTCCGTGCAGGCCTGGTAGATAAATCAGCGTTGGCTGCGAGGAGTCGCCGTAAACCCGTATTTGAAGCTGTTCCTCCATGTGTGCGTTCGAATTCTCCTTATTATGCTGCAATCGCCGCGTAAACTCGAACAAAATTCCTGATTGAGCGCTTCGGAATTGTAAACGTGCCTCGTCGGCGCTAATTTGGGATGGACGCGATGGCTTCAGCCCAACAAATTTCGGCGCTCGCGGCGGTGAATTGCGAAGTCGCCTTCGACAATCTCACGCGGCAACTGTATGCGACCGACGCGTCGATTTACCAGATCGAGCCGATGGCGGTGGCGTTCCCACGGAGCACGAAGCAGGCGTGTGCGATCATTCAGGCAGCGAGTCAGGCGGGCATTCCGATTATTCCTCGCGGCGCGGGAACTGGTTTGGCCGGCGGAGCGATTGGGGAGGGATTGGTCATCGATTTTTCGCGTTACAACAAACAAATCTCGGACATCGATTTGCAGAGCCGCACGGTCCGCGTGGGCGCGGGCGTGGTCCTCGATCAACTGAATCAATTTTTACATCCCTACGGGTTTTGTTTTGGGCCGGACGTGGCGACCAGTTCGCGGGCGACCATCGGCGGGATGATTGCGAATAATTCGAGCGGCGCGCACGCGGCGGTATATGGGACGACTGCGGACCATGTCAGGGGTTTGGACGTGGTTCTTGCCGGTGGGAAATTCGCCAAGTTATCGGCTGACCGCGATTCGCTGCCGCAGCAGCGGGAGCTTGTGCAGGATCTGGTGCATCTCAACTCGCTATTGATCGAGGAGAAATTCCCCGCGGGGCTGGTGAAGCGCTGGCCGGGTTATGCGCTGGATCGTTGTCTGCGCGAGCCGGGTGATTTGATCGGCCTGCTGTGCGGAAGTGAAGGCACGCTGGCGGCCATCGTGAATGCGGAGTTGAAAATCGTTCCGTTGCCGAACGAAAAGGGGCTGGCGCTTTTGTTTTTCAAATCCATTTCGGAGGCGATGCAGGCGACGAAGGAGTTGCTGGAGCTTAAGCCGGTGGCCATCGAACACATGGACCGGATTCTGTTGGATCAGACGAGGGGGAATCCGGCGTTTCAAGCGGCGCGCGATTTGATGGAGTTGGACCGGTTTCCGTGTGAGGCGGTCCTCGCGGTGGAATTTTTCGATGGCGCACATGATCGGCTGCTGGATTTGAGCCGTCGCCGGATTGGTTATCGGAAAAAGATTTTGCAGACGCAATCGGGAGCGGATTTGGTTTGGGCGCTGCGCAAAGCCGGCCTTTCGCTTTTGACCGGGCGCAAGGGCAGGGTGAAGCCGGTGACGGGCATCGAAGACACAGCGGTGCGGCCGGACCAATTGCCGGCTTACGTGGACGCGCTGCAATCCGTGATGGAGCGGTTGGGTCTGGAAGCGTCGTTTTATGGGCACGCGGCGGCGGGGTTGCTGCATGTCCGTCCGTTGCTCGACCTGCATTCGCACGAGGACCTGAGAAAATTTCGGCATGTCGCGGCGGAAGTTTCCGCGTTGGTGCAACAGTTCCGGGGCTCGCTGGCGGCGGAACACGGCGTGGGCATCGCCCGGACGGAATTCATGGCGGACCAGCTTGGCGGGGATTTGGTGAGCCTGATGACGGAGATCAAAAACTCCTTTGACCCGCATAATCTTTTCAACCCCGGAAAGATCATCCCGGACGGGCGGTTTCTGATTGATTCGGATTTGCGGGCGCGCTCGGAACCGGTGCTGCCGTTCGAGCCGGTGCTGGCGTTCAGCGCGCGGGACGAGTCGTTCATCGGAAACCTGGAGCAGTGCAATGGCTGCGGGGTTTGCCTGAAACAAACGCCCACGATGTGCCCGACCTTCATCGCGACGGGCGAAGAAATCATGTCCACGCGCGGGCGCGCCAACGCGATTCGCGCGGTGCTGGAATTGCGCGGCCTGGAAAATGGCGACGCGTTGAAGTCGGCCGAACTCGAGGCGGCCTTGAGCAATTGCCTCTCGTGCCGCGCGTGTACGAATGAATGCCCCTCGAACGTCAATATGTCGCTGCTGAAGGCGGAGTTGCAGCACGCGCGAATCAAGCATCGCGGCCTGATGCGGACGGAGCGGTTGTTCAGCTCGGTGGACAGGATTGGACGGATGGGATGCATGCTGCCGCCGGTCACGAATTTGCTTTTGCAATCGTCCATCGTGCGTTTTTTTGCGTCGAAATTATTTGGTGTCAGCTCGCGCCGTACGCTGCCGACTTTCGCGTGGCAACGGTTCGATCGCTGGTTCGCGAAACGAAAGCCGGCGCTTACGGCGTCGCGCGGGCGGGTGGTTTTGTGGGACGATACGTTCGTGCGGTATTACGAGCCGAAAATCGGGGCGTCAGCGGTGGCGGTGCTCGAGGCGGCCGGGTTTGAGGTTGAGTTGCCGCATGGGCGGAAGTGTTGCGGCCGGCCGGCGTTCAGCCAGGGGAACCTGGATGAAGCCGCGCGGCTGGGCAGCCATAATCTGGCCTTGCTCCACCAGGACGTGGACGCGGCGCCTATTATTTTTCTCGAGCCGTCGTGTCATTCGATGTTCATGGAGGACTATCGTGAAATGAATTTGCCGAACGCCGAGGACATCGCGAAACGCTGTTTTCTGTTTCAGGAATTTATCGAGAGCTTGTTGGCGCAGGATCCGATAGCGTTGAAATTCAATTCACGCGCGGAAAAAATAATTGTTCACGTGCATTGCCACGCGAAGGCTTTGGGCCAGGGCGAGTATATGAGAGCGCTGGCGGAGCGGCTGCCGGAGCGCACGGTGGAATTACTGGACACAGGCTGCTGCGGCATGGCGGGCAGCTTTGGATTGCTGGAATCCAAGTATGAATTATCGCTCAAAGTGGCTGAACCGCTGGCGCAGCGGGTGAAGCATCAGCCATTTGGGACGACGTTCGTGACTTCGGGCGCGAGTTGCCGGAACCAAATTGCGCATCTGGCGACGATTAAGTCGCGGCATTTGGCGGAAGTGCTGGCGGATGCGTTGGTGTGAAATGGGAAACG
>DASXHY010000583.1:0-3276 GCA_036488095.1 Verrucomicrobiia bacterium
CTCGTTCGCGTGGACGACACCAATTCACCCATTGCCGATCGTGCGCGCTCGTACCTGGACGCGAACTGCGCGCAATGTCATCGGCCAAACGGTGTGGCCGGTTATTTTGACGCGCGATTCAACACGCCTTTGGCCAAACAACGGCTGCTGGATGGGCCGGTGGCGAATTCAATGGGTGATCCCGCCGCGCGAGTCATCAAGCCGGGCGATGTTTCGAAATCCATTCTGTACGCGCGCATTAACCGGGTGGGAAGCCTGCAAATGCCGCCGCTCGCCAGGAATGTCGTGAACACAAACGCCGCCGAGGCCGTCGCGGAATGGATCAACAACCTTCCGCTCACTGCCGAATTGACGTTAAAAACGGCGCGCAACGGAAATTGAGCCAATTGGCCGCCAACAAACTGCGCAAAATCCGGCGTTTCCCGGGCAGAATCCTTTTGACAATTGGATTCAGCAATTTAAATTGCCCGTCCCGGATGGGGTCGTAGCTCAGTTGGTAGAGCACCACAATGGCATTGTGGGGGTCAGGGGTTCGAATCCCCTCGGCTCCACCATCCTTTTTCCGCAAGCGGGCGTGAACTGTTCGTTTCGTTTCCGCAACTTCTAAGATCCTGCGCCAGGCCGGCTGTCGGGGGCGCGCTCATCCGGACCCACATTTCATTTCATGTCCACATTTCATGCGGTAGCGCCACGAGGCGGAGATTTGATATTTTTGCTGTCGATTGCCTGCCATAGCCGCGAACAGGTTTTGAAACCACGCCATTCCAGGGCAAAGCCGGGCACGAAAAAAGCGTTTGAGGTCCCGCCCTCAAAACGTCGCCTGCTGTTTTTGCGCATCGCGGCACTGTTGTTACCCTTCGCGGCCGTGGGAATCATCGAATTGGGCCTGCGACTCGGCGGTTACGGATTCGATCCGCATTTCTTCAAGCGGATGAAAATTGGAGGCGAAGATTACCTCGTCCAGAACGATGCTTTCAGTTACCGCTTTTTTCCACCCGAAAATGCGCGCAATCCCGGCGTGTTGCGGATGAAAGCCGTCAAACCGCCCGGCACATTCCGCATTTTTATTTTCGGCGAGTCTGCCGCGATGGGTGATCCCGAACCTTCCTACGGTCCGGCGCGCTACATGGAAGCTGAATTGCGCGCGAAATTTCCGGAGGCAAAATTCGATGTCGTCAATGTCGCCTTCACTGCCATCAATTCGTACGTCATCCTGCCCATTGCGCGGGAATGCGCGCGGCACGACGGCGACCTGTGGATTATTTACATGGGCAACAACGAAATGGTCGGCCCCTACGGCGCGGCCACGGTTTTCGGCCGCCGCGCGCCGCCGCTCGCTTATGTGCGGTTCATTACGGCGATTCAAACAACTCGCATTGGCCAGCTTGCCGTCGCCCTGGCTCGCAAGCTTCATGGTGGAGAAAAATTCTCGTCATGGGGCGGCATGCAAATGTTTTTGCAAAACCAGATTCCTCCAAATTCTCCTCTCAAGGAAAACGTGTATCACAATTTTAAAAGCAACCTGGATGATATAGTAAGCGCCGGGCTCGGTTCGGGCGCGAAAGTTCTGTTGAATACCGTTGCGGTCAATCTTCGCGACTGTCCGCCGTTCGCTTCTTTGGCGAATACCAACCTCGCGCCGGCCGATCGCGTGCAGTTCGAGCAATTTTATACAAATGCACTGCAGGCAGATGCCGCCCGCGACGCGGTTGGCGCTGAAAAATATTACGCGCAGGCGGCGCAGTTGGATGGAACTTTCGCGGAGCTGCAATATCGCTGGGGCCAATGTTTGCTGAGACAAACCGACTTTTCCGTCGCCCGCGAACACTTGCAACTTGCCTGCGATGACGACGCTTCGCCCTTTCGCACCGATTCGCGACTGAACGACATCATTCGTGCTGAAGCGAAGAAAAACCCCGACCGCAGCCTGGTTGTATTTGACGCCGCGGACAAACTTTGCGGCGACGAAACTTTCTACGAACACGTGCATTTCGATTTTACCGGCGGTTATCGGATGGGGCTGGCCTGGGCGCAGCAGGTTGAGAAAATGTTGCCTCTGGACATTCGCCGCCACGATGGCTGGCTCACACAGGAGGAGAGTGACCAGGCGCTCGGATTGTCCGACTGGAACCGCGTCGCGGTGTGGGAACACATGGCCGGGCGCTTGTCGATGCCCCCGTTTGCGGGTCAACCGGGAAACAGCAATCGTGTGGCGGCATTGCAGGCACGGGTGCAGGCATTGCGCTCGCGCATGGATACAAACGATGCCGCTTTTGCTCGCGAGAATTTTCAACAGCAACTTGCCCGGACGCCGGACGATTTCTTTCTGCGCGAAAATTTCGTGCTGTTTTTGCAATCGATTGGCGATGCAACTTCGGCCGTCGCCGAAGGCCGGCGGGTCCACGATCTGATTCCACACGATTACGTGCCGTATTTTCAACTGGGTCGATTGCTCGCGGGGCTGGGCCAATGGAGCGAGGCGGAAACCGATCTGCGGGCCGCGCTGAAAATTCATCCGGCGCTCACTGAAGGCTGGCAGGAATTGGGAAATGTCCTGGCCGCGCAGCAACGATATTCCGAGGCGCTGGACAGCTACGGCATCGCGCGCGAGCAACGGCCGCAGGATGGCCAGACGATTTTTCGCATGGGAAAAGTTTATGCGCTGATGCATCAGCCAGAGGTGGCGCTGCGAAGTTATCGCGAAGCCGCGAGACTGGCGCCTTTGGATTGGGAAATTCATTTTCAACTCGGCGGTGCGTTGGACGAGGCCAACCGGATGAACGAAGCGTTGGCGGAGTTTGGGGCCGCCGCGCGGCTTAATCCCGGTTCATCCCGCACACACTTCAATTACGGCGTGCTGCTCGCGAAAACGGGCAAGCTCGAAGAGGCGCGGCAGGAATTCTCCGAGTCGTTGCGACTCGAGCCCAACTACAAAAACGCGCAGGACGCGCTGGTGAAAGTTCAGATGTTGTCGCAACGCCGCACCGGAAACCAATTTGCCCCGCCTTCGAATCCCTGAACCCTCATTAACTATGTGGTCACTCATCAAAGAATTGTTGAGATTCTGCCGCCGGGAAAAAAAATGGTGGCTGATCCCGCTTGTCAGCCTGCTGGTGTTGCTCGGAATCATCCTGATTCTCACGGCCAACTCCGGCATTTCGTGGGCATTGTATCCCTCTAAATGAGTTGAGAACGCGCCCTCGCCACAACAACCTGCGGCTTTGATTCAAACAATCTGGCGCGTTTTTTCGTGTCGTATTATGCTCACGCCATGAA
>DASXHY010000624.1:0-5264 GCA_036488095.1 Verrucomicrobiia bacterium
AAAAGTTTGGGCTGAAGGCAAGGAAGGCGAAGGCGCCGCATTTTATTTCACGCTGCCGAAGGGCGCGTAAGTGAGAAAGCTCCAAGCGTCCAAGTTCCAAGCGCCAGAGAAATTCCAAATTCCAAACATCAAAAGCGCTGGCGGAGCTTGAGGACTGGAGCTTCTCTGGAGCTTGGAACTTGGACGCTTGGAGCTTTTTACGGCGGGTCGTTACCCTATTTTACAGGGAGCGAAACGTGGCCTAAATTCCGCTCGGACATCGTGTTTTGAAAATTATCAAACGAAAACTCCGCATTTTAATGATCGAAGACGAGACGCGTGACGCCGAACTTGCCGAATACACGTTGCGGCAAGGCGGTTTCGATTTCTCGTTTATGCGCGTCGACACGGAAGACAGCTTCCTCCGCGAAATAGAGCAATTCAAACCCAACGTGATCCTGTCCGACCACGGCCTGCCCGCTTTCGACGGTTTTTCCGCGCTGATCCTGGCCCAGCAAAAATGTCCGGATGTTCCCTTCATTTTTGTCACCGGCTCCCTGGGCGAAGAAATGGCCATCAAGGCTTTGAAAAGCGGCGCGACCGATTTCGTGTTGAAACATCACCTCGCCACGCTGCCGCCGGCGCTGCATCGCGCCTTGAACCAGGCGGAATTCCAGGTCCAACGCAAGCGCGCCGAAGAGGCCCTCTTGATCAGCGAGGAACGTTACCGCAGCCTCGTCGAACTCTCGCCGGACGCCTTGTTTGTCCAGAGCGACGATAAAATCGTTTTCATCAACACCGCGGGGGTGAGATTGCTCGGAGCGCAGAGGGCGCGGGACCTCATCGGCCGCTCCTCGCTCGGGTTCGTTCACCCGGCTGACCGCAAAAACATCGAGCAGCGCGTCCGCAAATTGCACGAGGAACTCAAGCCGCTGCATTTCGTCGAGCACCGAATCGTCCAGCTCGACGGCGCGGTGATTAACGTGGAAATGGCCGCCGCGCCGCTGACCTTCGAAGGCAAGCCGGCCGCGCAGGTGATCCTGCACGACATCACCGACCGGAAACGCGCGGAGGAGGAAATCCGCCGGTTGAACCTCGAATTGGAGCAGCGCGTCATTGCCCGCACCGCCGAGCTCGAGACGGCGAACAAGGAGCTCGAGGCGTTCAGCTATTCGGTTTCGCACGACCTGCGCGCACCGTTGCGGCACATCGAAGGGTTTGTGGAAATCGTCCGTTCGACCAAAGCCCACTGCCTGGACGATGAGGGCCAGCGCCATCTGCAAACCATCTCTGATTCCGCCCGGCAGATGGGCAAGTTGATCGATGATCTCCTTGGTTTCTCGCGCACGACGCGCGTCGAATTGCGGAGAATCAAAACGCCTCTCAATGAAGTTGTTGAAAACATTCTCCATGAAATGGAGCCGGACATGAAAGGCCGGAAAATCGAATGGAAAATCGACAAACTTCCCGAGGTCGAAGGCGATCCGGCCTTGCTGCAGCAGGTGTTCTACAACCTGATCAGCAACGCCTTGAAATATACGCGCACCCGGACTCGCGCCCGCATCGACATTGGCAGCGCGCGGGTGGAGAATGAAATCGTTTTTTTCGTCAAAGACAACGGCGTCGGCTTCGACCCGCGTTATGCGCAGAAACTATTCGGCGTGTTTCAGCGCCTGCACCGGGCGTCGGAATTTGAAGGCACCGGCATTGGCCTGGCGAACGTTCGCCGCATCATTTCGCGCCACGGCGGTCGGACCTGGGCCGAGAGCGAGTTAGACAAAGGCGCAACCCTTTATTTTTCACTGCCTGTATGATGAACGCATATCGTCAGGTAACAAATCTCAGGCAATGTTGAAAAAAGAAATTCACATCTTAATGCTGGAGGACAATCCGACCGATTCGGAATTGGCCGGGCATACGTTGCGCCGCGGCGGCGTCAAGTTCACTGCCGTGCGCGTCGAGACCGAGGAGGATTTTATCCGAGAGCTCGAGAAAAATCCGCCGGACCTGATTCTCTCCGATTACGCCCTGCCGGGTTTCGATGGCTATGCCGCGCTCGACATCGCCAAGCGCAAAGTTCCCAACATCCCGTTCATCTTCGTCACCGGCACCATGGGCGAGGAAGTGGCCATTGAAACGCTCAAGAGCGGCGCGACCGATTATGTTTTGAAACATCGCCTCGCCCGGCTGGTGCCTTCCGTGCATCGCGCGTTGCGGGAGGCCGGCGAACGCGCCGAACGCCGCCGGGCGCAGGAGCAGTTGCGCGAATCTCACGAGCAATTACGCGCCCTGTCCGTTTATCTGCAACACGTCCGCGAGGAGGAACGCACTCGCATCGCGCGCGAAGTCCACGACGAACTCGGCCAGGCGCTCACTAGTTGCAAACTGGATCTTTCGTTGCTCGCCAATAAACTCCCGGGAAACCTCACGCCGCTCAAGGACAAGGCCAAGGCTCTTTCAGCCCACATCGATGCCACCATCCAGACCGTGCGCCGGATCGCCACGGAACTGCGTCCCGGCATCCTGGATCATCTGGGGCTGATCGCCGCGTTGGAATGGCAGGCCAACGAATTCCAGACGCGCACCGGCATCAAGTGCGACGTCCGCGCGGACCTGCACGAACCGGTCCTCACGCCGGACCTGGCCACCACGTTTTTCAGAATTTTCCAGGAAACGCTCACCAACGTCATCCGCCACGCCGGGGCGACGCAGGTGATGGTCCATTTGAAGGAAGCGGCCGGACGAATCATTTTGGAAGTGAAAGACAACGGGCGCGGAATTTCGCCGGAGGAAATTTCCAACACGCGATCCATGGGATTGCTGGGCATGAAAGAGCGCGCCGCGCTGCTGGGCGGCACCTTTAAGATCGGCCCCGCCCCGGCCGGCAGAGGCACGCTGGCCACCGTCTCCATACCGCTCCGCCGATTGAACGCAGAAACACATGAAAATCCTGCTTACAGACGATCACGCCGTCGTGCGCCACGGTTTGAAACAAATTCTCGCCGATGAGTTCAAGAAGGCGACCTTTGGCGAGGCGCGCAATGCCCAGGAGGCGTTGAATAAAATCTGGAAGGAGACCTGGGACGTCGTGGTGCTCGATATCACGATGCCGGGCCGCAGCGGGTTGGAGGTATTGCGCGAGATCAAGAAATCGAAGCCGAAGCTCCCGGTGCTCGTGCTGAGCATGCATCCGGAGGGCCAGTTCGCCGTGCGCGTGCTCAAGCGCGGCGCTTCCGGTTACATGACCAAGGAAAGCGCGCCCGAGGAACTCGTGGGCGCCATCAAAAAAGTTCTCGCCGGCGGGCGTTACGTGAGCCCGTCGCTCGCGGAAAAACTGGCGACCTATCTGTCTGCCGATGCCCAGAAGCCGCCGCAGGAAAAATTATCCGACCGTGAATTCCAGGTCCTGCGTTTGATTGCCTCGGGAAAAATCGTCAGCGAAATCGCCAAGGAACTTTCGCTGAGCGTGAAAACCATCAGCACCTATCGCTCCCGCATCCTGGAAAAGATGGGAATGAAAAACAATGCCGAGCTGATGCACTACGCCATGCAGCACCAGTTGGTGGAGTGATCCCTAATCGCTCATTGGGATTCAACTCACGGCGCGCGATAAGGCCCGTCCCAAATGACGTCCGACAACAAAGGCTCGTGCTCACCACCAGGGGTGGGATTGCTTTGGATGTAAGTGGTCTTGAAATAGCCTACGTGGCCGTCCAGGAAATTGATGACGCCGCCTTTCTGATGACGCGAGGCGAAACTGTTTTGGCGTCCGGCCGGGTTCACGGAATTATATTGAGGAGCCCCGTTCACAATTTCAGTGGCCGGATCAAAAACCATGTCGAACATAAAAGCCATACTCGTCGGCTGTTTGAATGATGTCATCTTGGGCATGGTCGGATATGGCACCGGCGTGGTTCCATCGCCTCCCCGCTTCAAATCGATGTTCATGGCATAGCTGAAAAAGCCGGTGCCTCCCGGCATGCCGTTCGGTGAATTGTCAGACGGCGCCAAAACGGTTTGAATCGTCGCGAGGGTCATGCTCGCACTGGGACATTCCCAAATCGGCCCTTTCTGGCCGGGAAACGGCATATAATCGATGGCTTTGCTGCTGCCGTTGATTCCGCGACCGCTGGACATCGCGTTGAAATATTCCAACAACGGTTTGTCGCCCTCCAATGTCGGCAGAACGTTAAACCACGCCAACGGATCCGTCGGCGAGCCCGGGCCAGTCGGCGCGGCACACCAGCTATACATACCGTGTGAATCGGGCGCGTAACCATCCGTCGGCAGACCGTCGTTGTTTTCCGGCGAGTACATTTGAATCGCCAATCCCCACTGCCTCAGATTCGAGATGCAGCTCGCGCGCCTCGCCTTCTGTTTTGCCGAGGACAACGCCGGCAGCAACATCGCGGCGAGAATTGCGATAATCGCGATGACCACCAGGAGTTCAATCAGGGTAAATGCGCCATCATCGCTCCGGAATCCATTTATGCTGCGCTTATTTGCTCGCATGATTGGTTACGGGCTGCTGATGCGATAGAACTTCGCCGGCGCGACATTCGTGTCCGTAAACGCGCCGTTCGTCGGGTAATACGCTAATCCATACGCCGTTTGTGTCCAAGGTCCAGCCAAATTGCTTGCGCTATTCAGCGTGTAGGTTGAACCGGCCTGCACTGGCTGCCATGTCAGCGCGGCACCGGGTTTGGCCGGCGCTATGGTGGCCGAGAAAGCCGGCGGCGGATTGGTGACAAAATCGGCCAGCCGGAGCGGGACAATTTCAGACCCCCCATTGAACCCAGCATAGACACCCGTCAATTGATAACAATGCGTCGGAATTGGCTGGTAGTCGAATTCGTTGGTTGTCTTCCCAAGATTATAGCCCGGTTGAAAGATTTCAATGGTGTTCGTGTTATCGGGAACATGGTATGGGCCGCCCACGGTAAAGTATAGTATAGTGTAAGTGTTCGAAGAAAAGATACCGCCGACTCCGGAATGCGACCCGCCGGTGCCGAACGCGCCGCCGCTGGCGGTGCCGTATAGATAAGCATTGGTAAAGGTGACCAGCGAGTCACTGATTGTCAGGGCATTGCTGCCCAGAACGTTGGTCGCAAGATCATAGAAACTGCTGTTCTCGAGCTTCGGTGATATTGGTATCACAGGCGCGCTGTTTGTGGTGAATGAGGCGAGCGAAGTAGGATCAATCTCCAACGCTGAAGTGTAGACTGCAATCGGACCACTGATGGTCAAATAGGTCCCAATCGGCGGCGTATTGGTGTTGCCATGAC
>DASXHY010000627.1:0-13274 GCA_036488095.1 Verrucomicrobiia bacterium
ATGCGCCGCGCCGGCGCCGACATCATAATCACCTACGCCGCTGCTGATGTGGCGAGGTGGTTGAAGGGGTAGTCTTGTAGTCCGAAGTCCAAGGTCCATCCGTCTTCGCCAAGGCTGCGACGGACAAGAGGCCCAAAGTCCGGTGGGGCGAGCCTCCCCGCGAGCCGGGTCTCCGGTAACCTCACCCCACAGGTATTCCGCGGGCGAAAAGATGGTGGCGAGAAGATTTTTCAAGGTGTGCTGGCTCATTTGGAAGACCTTTTTTTCACCCAGCAATTAGTGGCAATCATCAGCAATATTCGGCAATTCGGCGACTCGCATTGAGGAAATTTGCGGGGAAATTGCGGGGCTGCGCATCACACGGGCGGCGGATTACCTTTACGGGTCGGCGGAACTCCTGGCGGAAAGCGTCTGGCGCTCCCTGCGTCCGCGCGATGCGAATCCAAAAATGCCTAGTTTCCATTTCCATCAGTCCTTTCTCCCCTCCTTTCGTTGCGACGTTTATAGCATGGGTGTCAATCGCGCAGAACAAAGATGAGATCGAACCCGATCGTCCGAACGACGAATCTGAATTGTGAAAAGGTGCTGGGCGGAAACAGACTACCGAAATCGCCGAATTTTGAAGGCTCGTCTATCCCGAGAGAGGAAATGGATGTCGGTAAATCGCGGATTAACTCTCGGCCTGATCGCCCAGAGGGGCATCTTTGTCTTGGCAAGCATACTGAATGGGCCACAATTCTCGTATGGCAAGGAATAAAAAGGGGCGCAACTCCCGCTTCGAGATACCGAAAGTTGTAAAGCTGTCGCCGTGGTTTAAGGAACCTCTCGGCACATTTTTCTCCGCCCATTTTGGAAAAGTTGTATTGTATGTTCTAACAGGAATGTCCGCCTTGCTTATTTTTCCTTTTACACTGAGGTCAATAATAGCCGAAGCTCTCATTTTTCTGACCGCATTATGGCTTGCATGTAAGATAGTGAAGAGGCGGAGAACAGGCACTCACACGCTAAGATTTTGCTTTGTAATTAGCGTAATGTTTTTGTTCGGGGCAATCTGTCCGTTCATAGTAAATCCCGGGCCAGTTTATGTTGCCGTTTTAGATACTACATTAACGTCCAAAGTTGATCTCTTGGCGAGTGGAGGAAATAAATTCGGAAGCGTTGTGCTCATTTCGAACGCGGACATTGTGAGAAAAGGTACTTCTTTGATCCTCAGCAAGATGTTTCCAAGCACTTTTCGCCTTCTGAAGCGGACGGATCGACAGAATGGCAGCTTTTATAGTTTGCCCGTCCTCAAGGGCTTTATTTTCGAAGCAAGTGCCGCCGGGTCATTCCCCGCCAAGAAAAGCATTTATTTTCCATCTGTGTTGTTCGAGAAAGGTATTGAAATGGATTTCGCTGAGCCGAAGATCCTGATGCCGCGAATGACGAATGATTTTTCTTTTCAGGTTGGAGCCGAAACGGGCCCCCTCGTGGGTTTTGCATATTTTCAATACCCGGATACAATGCCTTGGGAAGGTGTTGCGGTTCAGAATACGCAGGATCTTTCTATTTTCGACTACATCGCGCTTTTGGACCAGAGTTTGGAATTCTTTGCCACCGCCAGAACGGAAGAGGCCATCAATTGTTTGAATGCCGCTGCCGCGATAGTGCCCGCACAAAATCTGGAGGGGGCACGCTTGGCGGCTTTGCGTTATGGCGTCACGGATTTGTCTTTTCGAGGCAACATCGGTGAATTGCAATCTTTGCCTCTTTTAAACAACGCTTACGAATTGTTTTTGCAGAGCCAACACGATCCGCGCTTTTCAAGCAATGACCCTCTTATGAATTGGGTATGGGCAGTTTTAGTTTCCGGGTATGATAGTTGGACTTGGTCAACAGAGTTCTTAGATCGCGTTTCCAGACTAAAAGCTCTTCCACATTTGGAAAACGATATCGCCGGAAAAGACTTACATACCGATGAGATTAGGAAAACATTCGATGGAAAATCTTACGAGCAAATTTTTGAATTGTTACATTCAACAACCTATTCTTCGGCAGAGCTGCACTTTATCAAATATTTGCTTTTTGGACGACTCATCACTCAAAGCCTAGCGACGTTTCAAAACAGCACAAATGGAGTTAGCAGTTTGTCAGAAATTGCTAATATCGGCCGGAGAATAAAACCCGCAGTCCAATTTATAGATTTATCTTTGGAGAGGAAACATGAATTGAAGCCTGACCACTTTATGCTGCGTACACTTGAAAGTTTAGATTATTTGGCAAAAGAGTTGCCCGCATTACCGCAGGACGCAAGCGACGACGATCTGAAACGATTTATTTCGCTCAGGGCAAAACGCGACCCGCTTTTCCAAAGTGTTTCAGAATTTATCGGCGAGTGCGAAACCGGCTCACTAACAAACGGCTCCTGGAATGGTGCAAATGTTCAGTGGTGGAAAGTGAAGTATTTGCTTTGGTTTGCGAATTGGAGTTCAAATGCAGCCCATTAAATAGAAGCTGTTAAATATCCTTGGCGAAAGGCCGAGCCCCCAATATTTGGAGAATACAATATGCGAGATGCGTTGTCGAAGAATGGCGCTGATTATTTCACGAAGGATATGGGCGGAAAGGGACAAATTTTCGTTCCCGGGTTATTTTTTCTGGCATGGTATGAGCAGACTTTGCAAATGAGCGAAGCTGAAGACTTGAGAAAGGAATTCGAGGCGGAAACTCAAATGTCTTTTGAAAGATTTCGATTGAGATTATATCCTTCCACGTCAGAAGCTCCGTGATTTTCTCGTGAAGGTCATCGCGAAAATGATTTCGGTAAAGGCAAAACCTCCTCATTTGACACCCGTGCTATAAACGTCCCGACGAAAGGAGGGAACGAATGGAAATGGGAACGAAGCAAGTTTGGGTTCGCGGGAATGCTCGCCTCACCGGCAAACCGTGGCCGCGCCGCCTCATCTTCGGGAAAATCCGACTGAATTCGGCTAAATCCGGCCAAATCGGAGTCAAAAAAATAAAAAAACGCACTGCCGCGCGTCTCGCTCGTCGCGCCAAAGCCAGCCGGAGGCGGACCGGCAGAGTTCATTCTTTGGATCCCGTGCGGAGCGATGCTCCGCGCTCCGTTCACTCCGTTTGCTCCTGTTGAATGTGCTTTCATCCGTCCCGCCACGGCGGGATCCGTGGTTCAATATTGTTCCTCCCCTTCAGGGCGGAGGGGATTTTTGGGCCGTGAACCCAGGGCGGCGTCCGCAGGCGCGTCCTTGCCCTGGGCTATCATCTTCCGTCCTTTCAGGACTGGAAACTGCGCATCTCCGTTGCCTTCGTTTCCTTCTGTTGAAAGGTTTTCGCCTCTTCGCAAGTTACTCCGCCACAACAATCCGGGAGGGGTGCGCACCTATTCCGACCTATTCGCCCGGGGGCAGATACCGGTGTTTAAGCGGGAGGGGAAGGCTCGCGGGGACGCTCGCCCCACCTTGGATGGCGATAGATCGGAAATCGAGAAACTTGCCGGCGGGACGCCGGCTCTCCCGGCGATTGGAGCGGGACTAATGTTTGAGCTGCAAGAAGACCACCGCGAGCACGATGGCGATCACCACGGCGGCGATGATTGCGCCGATGATGAACATCTGGTTCGTGTTGTTCTTTTTCTTGGAGAAACCCTTGGTCGTGGTGTCGAAGCCGGGCGGGCGGGCGCCTTCGGAAAGTTCGTTCAAGTTCACGCCGCGTGGCACGACCATTGTGGAATCCATCTTTTTCATCGGCGCTCCTGCGGAGGGCGTTCCTGCGGCGGGAGCCGCGCCAGCCGGGGCCGGGGCCGGGGCAGTCGGCGCTTTGGGCTCCGGGATGGGCATGCCTTCGGTCAGCAATTGCAATTCGATCTGGCCGAGCTTCAAGGTCTGGCCAGGTTTCAGCACACTTTCGGAAATTTTGTCGCCGTTGATGAAGGAGCCGTTGGTCGAGTTGAGGTCCTTGATGACGACATCGGTACCGCGCAACAGAACTTCGCAATGATGACTCGAAACGGAGGGGTCGGCGATTTGAAAGGTGTTGTCCTCCACACGGCCAACAGTGGTTTTGTCCACATTCAACTCGTGGATGCGCCCGTTCATTCCCGCGCTGAGGACGACAAGTTTCGCCATAGGTTACTTCACGTGAAATTGATTATCGCTACCACCGGGGCCAAGTCAAACGGAAACATCTGCGCGGCAATGGCCAGCGTAAAATTGAAACCAAATGAAAAATCCGGCACGCGGAAAATTTCATTCATTTGTTTACGATTTTTTTTCGAGCATCGCGCGGAACTCCGCGAACAATGGAGTGGAATCGTGCGGTCCCGGCGAGGCTTCGGGATGATATTGCACGCAAAATATCGGCTTTGTCTTATGCCGCATGCCTTCAACGGTTTGGTCGTTGAGATTGATTCTATCCACCGAAACGTCGCTCGGCAAGGATTTCGCATCGACGGCAAACCCGTGGTTTTGCGAGGTGATTTCGACGCGGCCGCTGGCGAGGTCTTTCACCGGCTGGTTGCCGCCGCGATGGCCGAATTTCAATTTGAATGTTTTTCCGCCAAACGCCTGGCCGAGGATTTGGTGTCCGAGACAAATTCCGAAAATGGGCACACCGCTCTTCACCAAATCGCTCGTGGCTTGCACGGCGTAATCGAGTGCGGAAGGATCGCCGGGACCGTTGGAAAGAAAAATGCCGGCGGGTTTGTATTTCAAGGCTTCGGCCGCCGGGGTCGTGGCGGGGACGACTTGCACTTTGAAACCGCGTTGCCGCAATCGCCGCAGGATATTGTATTTCATCCCGAAATCGTAGGCGACAATCGGGATGTCCGCCGCGGGCAACGGGTCGCGCATGTTGCGGGCGTCGCCTTTGGTGGTGCCCTGGACGAGGTTGAAGCTGCCACTTTGCTCATCCTTTTCGTCCCACAGGAACGCTTCGCGGTGCGTGACTTCCTTCACGTAATCGACGCCGAGGAAAACAAAATCCTTCGCGCGCTGGATCGCTTCGGCGTCGGAAATGTCTTCGGTGGAAATGAAGCCGTTGAGGGCGCCGCGCACGCGCAATTTTTTGGTGAGGGCGCGGGTGTCGATGCCCTGGATGCCGGGAATGCCGTTTTTTTCCAGGTAATCCGCGAGCGAAAAATCCGCGCGCCAGTTGCTGACGACGGGCGAAAGTTCGCGAATGACGAACCCGGAGGCGTGCGGTCGCCAGGATTCGACGTCCTGCGAATTGACGCCATAATTGCCGATGAGCGGGTAGGTCATCGTGACGATCTGGCCTTTGTAGGAGGGGTCGGTGAGGATTTCCTGGTAACCGGTCATGGAGGTATTGAAACAAACCTCGCCGCAGGCAGAGGCGCGGGCGCCAAAACCTTCACCGTGAAAAACGGAACCGTCTTCGAGGGCCAAAACTGCTTTCATTTCAGACACAAATTGGATGCGATGCTAAAGGCCATTGCGCGCCGGTCAAGTTTCAAAGCGGGAAATCATTTCGACTGGGGCGCGTTCGGAGCGCGTGCGGCGTGGGAAGGCACTCACCGGTGGAATGATTTCATGCCTCAAAGTGAGCCGCGAGGGCGCGGTCTCACTGCGCCCGAGGCGGGCGCGCTCCCCATTTCCAACTGCATGGTTTCGGTGAACCACACTCATTTCAACTTCGACTTCAATGAGTCGAGCGTGGCGATCCATTTTCGGGGGCCGTCCCCGGCGTCGAAGCCATCCTGCTGCCAGAGTTTATTTCCATCCCCATCGAGCGCAACCAGGGTCGGGAATCCGCTGACGCCGAACTTTGCGGCGAGAAAATCATTGGTGGCGTTGGCTTCGTTCGAGAGCCGGTACTTCAACGGAAAATCCACCGCGAGAAAGACAAGGTTTGAGCCGGCGTATGATTGGAATTCCGGTTGCGCAAAAACTTCGTCGCGCAGTTGGATGCACGGGACGCACCAATCGGTGCCGTTAAAGTCGAGGAGCACGAGCTTGTTCTCGCTTTTTGCGCGCAGAAGGGCGGCGTTCAAATCAATCGGCGGTGAATTGGAAAGCGGCAACGACGAGTCGATTTGCTCTTGCACCGGGCGCGGCGCGCATCCGGCCAAGATGAGCAACCCGAGAATTAAAAACCCGAGAATCCGCTTAATCATTTCAGCACTATGCCACAGCCATTTCGTTTTGCTCGAACCAGACGACCTTGCCGGCAACAATCGTGGCGATGGCCTTGCCCTTGAGCGTCCAGCCGAAGAAAGGACTGTTTTTGGATTTGCTCGCGGAGTGCGCGGCTTCAAAGGTCCATTCGCGATCCGGGGCGATGACAGTCACGTCGCCATCGGCACCGACGGTGAGGGTGCCTTTTTTCAAATTCAACAAGCGCGCGGGAGCGGTGGTGTATTTCGCAATCAAGTCGGGAAGGGAAAGGCGTTTGGCATGATACAATTGCATCAAGGACAGCGCGAGCTCGGTTTCGAGGCCGGTGATTCCGAAGGGCGCGTAGTCAAACTCGACTTCCTTTTCGTAATCGCAATGCGGGGCGTGGTCGCTGCACAAAATTTCAATCGTGCCGTCGGCGAGGCCTTCGAGGATCGCCTCGCGATCGCGCGCGGAGCGCAGGGGCGGGTTCATTTTGAAATTGGTGTCGTAGTTGGGCCACGCGGGAAGTGGGAGGTGAGAGGTGAGAGGGGTGAGGGATTTTCCGTCCTCGGCCCAGAATTTTTCGCTGCCGGCGACGGCAGCGTCGGTCAGGACAAAATGGTGCGGGCAGGCTTCGCCGGAAATCGGGACGCCGCGTTTTTTTGCCTCGCGGATCAGCGCCACGCTGCCGGCCGCGCTCAGGTGCTGGCAATGGACGCGGGCGCCGGTCAGTTCGGCGAGCAAAATATTTCGCGCCACAATCATCTCCTCGCCCGCCGATGGCCAGCCGCGCAATCCGAGCGCGGTGTTCCAATAGCCTTCATGCATCACGCCATCCGTCACCAGCGAGTAATCCTGGCAATGGTCCATCACGGGCAGGTCGAACATTTTCGCGTATTCGCACGCGCGGCGCATGAGTTCATTGTTCTGCACGCAATGACCATCGTCCGTGATTGCCACGACGCCGGCGCGTTTCAACGAGCCAATCGGCGCCAACTCTTCGCCCGCGATGTTTTTGGTGATGGCGCCCGTGACGAAAACATTTACGACTCCCTGTTGCTCGGCGCGGTCGCGAATGAGCGCCACGGTGCCGGCCGAATCAATGGCAGGAGCGGTGTTCGGCATGCAAACGATGGAAGTGAACCCGCCGCGCGCGGCTGCCGCGGTGCCGCTGGCGATATTTTCCTTGGCGGTCTGGCCCGGTTCGCGCAAGTGCACGTGCAGATCAATCAGGCCCGGACAGACGACCATTCCTTTGACATCCATGCGCTCGACGCCGGCGGGCGCGCTAGCCGAGGCGTCCTTGCCGACGGCGGCGATTTTTCCATTCACAATGAGCAAATCCGCCGGGGCATCGAGGCGATTGGCCGGATCGATGACCCGTCCACCGGTGAGAAGAAGCGCGTTCATGCGAGGCATGAGGGTATCGCTGGCGAATTGACAAGGCAAGCGCGCGCGCTATCATTTGACCACCATCGGTCAGCCTCGGGCTTGCCGCGTCAGCCTTCGCCCTCGGGGCGACGGCTTGACACTGCCGAAATCCGCAAAGCGGACGGAGGCGGGCGTAGTTCAATGGTAGAACGGAAGCCTTCCAAGCTTCACACGAGGGTTCGATTCCCTTCGCCCGCTCCAAACCTTGCGGTCTTTCCAAACGACGTCAATTCTTAAGGACCTCTATTCCTTGGGGTGAGTAAAGAAACAGCCGCTTGTCATTGGGGTGTACGGTCCAAAAATTAATTAACTATTAATTGATAAATAATTAATAATTAATTAATAGATGGAGATGAAACTTCCGCAAAGACCGCCAGACGACAAAAAATTGTTCGCCGATTTGAAGCCGGAAAGACTGTTTCAGATTTTCCAAATAGTAAAGGAACATGATATTGACGCGCGATACCTACATTGGGACGAATTGCGTTTCCGCAAACCTCCTGAAGGCTTAACACATGAGGAATGGTGGATTGCTCTGAAATTGCGCAGGAGAGGTGGATATAGAGACATCTCACTCAAAGACAAATCAGGGAATCCGTTTCACTTTTACGTTCCTGATTTGGTTACCGATCTTCTCCACCAAATTGATAGAGGCGGTGGAACATTCGTGCAAATTCCCGAACAAATCACAAATGCAGATCAGCGTGATCGTTACGTGATACGCTCGCTAATGGAAGAAGCTATCACGTCCAGCCAATTGGAAGGAGCCGCCACGACTCGTGAAGTCGCCAAAAAGATGCTAGCCGAAGGCAGGCGGCCGAAAAATCATAGCGAACGAATGATCGCTAATAATTACGCGACCATGCAGCGTATTGTCGAATTAAAGGATGAGCTGTTAACCCCTGAAATTGTTTTTCAGATCCATACAGCCATTTCTCGAGGCGCACTGGATATTGCCGACGGTGCGGGTCGATTCCGTCGACCGGAAGAAGCGGTGGATGTTTCCGACCATGAGGGAAACGTCTTTCATGTGCCTCCTCGGGCCGAAGAATTAGCCGCGCGCCTGCAGGCAATGTGTGATTTTGCGAACGCAACTACCTCTGAATATTTTGTGCATCCGGTAATTCGGGGTATTATACTCCATTTTTGGCTCGCTTACGATCACCCTTTTGTGGATGGCAACGGCCGAACCGCTCGAGCTTTGTTTTACTGGCAAATGCTTCATTCGGGCTATTGGTTATTCGAATTTATATCAATTTCTCATTTCCTACGCAAAGCACCGGTTCAATACGGCATGGCTTTTTTATATGCTGAAACTGATGAGAATGATTTGACGTATTTTATCATCCATCAAGCGGAGATTATTCGAAGAGCCCTTAAGGAACTTCACGACTACGTAGCGCGCAAGTCCTCGGAGACCCGGAGTTGTCTCAACGCCCTGCAGAAATATCCCGAGCTTAATCATCGACAGCAGGCTTTGATCAGTCACGCCGTCCGACATCCTGGTTTTGCTTACAGTATCGCAGGCCATCAAACCCGGCAGGGAATAACCTATGCAACCGCTCGAAGCGATTTGCTAAAATTGGTTCAAGTAAGGCTCTTTGAACAAAAAAAAATTGGCCGTGCTTTTGTGTTTGTCGCTCCCACCGATATTGAGTCGCGATTGAAGTCGAAATCTGTTCATTAGTTTTTCGGGTCTCATTGCATGAACAAAACTTTATTGCTGACAAAAATCGTCGCGGCGCTGGGCGAAAGCCTGGAAGTGCTCCAACGCGCCGCGCATGCATCCCACGTGGAAGCCACGCACGAGAGCAGTCGTGCCGAAAGCAAATACGACACGCGCGGCCTGGAAGCCGCTTACCTCGCGGGCGGCCAGGCGCGTCAGGCCCGGGAGATCATCGATTCCATGAAGACCTACGGCTTGCTCGCCACGCGCGATTTCGCGCCCGGCGATTCGATTGACCTGACGGCCGTGGTCCAATTGGAAGCCGATGGCTCACCGGCCTTGTATTTCATCGGCCCCAAAAGCGGGGGCGTGGAAGTCAATTTCAACGGCGAGGAAATCACCGTCATCACCCCGCAATCGCCGCTCGGCCAAAATCTCGTTGGCAAAAAATTGGGCGAGGGCTGGACAGCGAAGCTCGGCAACTCAAACGTGAAATATAAGATCACCAAGATTTGGTGATTTATCACGGTGGACGGCGGTCCATTCTTCACCTGCTCTGATTTCTTGACGGTGGAAGAACGCCTCTCTTAATCTCCCGCATCCAATGAACGCGCGATGCTTTTTTCAATCACTGGCTATTTCAATCCTGGCGGCGACAGGTTTTGCGCCGATCGCCGGGGCGCAAGCCGCGCCGGCCGATTCGCTGTGGGAGAAGCGCGGGTGCGTGGATGACGCGCGTGGGAAATGGTTTCGCGATGCGAAGTTTGGCGCGTTTATCCATTTCGGGCTCTATTCGGAACTGGGCGGCTATTATCACGGCAAAGGCCCGTATGATCCGGCGGAACAAATCATGGGCCTGGGCGAGCGGCACATGGTCATTCCCTGGAAGACTTACCAGGACGAAGTCGGCGGCTCTTTCAATCCGACAAATTTTGACGCCCACAAGTGGGTGAGCCTGGTCAAACGCGCGGGGCAGAAATATGTCATCGTCACGGCCAAACACCACGACGGCTTCGCCATGTTTCATACGTCCACGACGCATTACAACGTGGTGGACTCGACTCCCTTTGCGCGCGATGTGATCAAGGAACTGGCAGATGAATGTCGCCGGCAAAGCATTGTGTTCTGCCCATACTATTCCATCGGCGACTGGACCGCAGCCGAAGTCATGGATCGGAAATTCAGTTCTTATCACGATTACATGTTTGCGCAACTGAAGGAACTGATGACGCAATACGGCGACATCCCAATGGTGTGGCTCGATAATTACTGGTATGTCGATCATCAATGGTCGAACGATGAGGCCCATGCGAAAGATATTTACACTTACCTGCGGTCGCTGAATCCGAATGTGCTGGTCAATGATCGCTGCGGTGGTGGCGCGGCTTCGACCGACGGTGATTATGGGACGCCCGAAAACCAACTCAAAGGGTCGCGCCAGAGCCGCTATTTCGAAGTGGTGATGACTGACACGGCGGACGACAATTGGGGTTGGGTCAAAGGCGCGACGAATTACCGCTCAGCCGCAGTGCTCATCCGCAACCTGGTCGACTGCACGAGCAAGGGTGGCAATTTCGTGCTGAACGTGGGTCCCACGGCCAGCGGGGAATTTCCGCCGGAACACGTGGCGTTGATTGACGCGATTGGCTCGTGGATGGATGTCAATGGCGCGGCGATTTATGGCACGTCGCCGGCGCCGGAGGTGGAGCCGGCAG
Source organism: Verrucomicrobiia bacterium (assembly GCA_036488095.1). Lineage (GTDB taxonomy): Bacteria > Verrucomicrobiota > Verrucomicrobiia > Limisphaerales > DASXHY01 > DASXHY01. The sequence goes on from DASXHY010000627.1 coordinate 10,926, forward strand.
CCGATGCGGATTTCGTATATTACGCGACGAAGAAAGATCGGAGGATTTATTTGCACGTCATTAAATGGCCGGACACGTCGGCAAGTGTCCGCATCCATCGCCCGCATTTTACGAAGGCGGTGTTGTTGGATTCGAGGTTGAAAGGATTTGAAGCGGCCAGCGCGGAAGAGGCGGGAGTAATCACGGTAAAATTACAAAAGCCTCAGCAGGTTGATCCGTACGCCACGGTGATTGAACTCGGTTTCAACCCATAAGCAGACTTCCGCAATAAACGCCGATCACGGAGCGCAGAATTTCAAAGACTGCTCCTGCTAAACGTTTTCACTGCAGTTATTCGATTTCCTAATAATTGATTTGGCTGCGAAAGATTTGGGATTGGAAGCCGTATTAATTAGAAAGAGGCCACAAGCCAATTACGAACGAGGACGACAAAGCTATGACGAACGGTACATTAGGGCAGACACCTGCGATAGCACCCGCGCCCACGGGGAATGACTATCCTTTTTGCGACGGCATCCATTATGACGAGGAAGTCTGGACGCCGGAGGGCGAGGACATGGAAGTGATCAAGCGGAAAATTTTGGAGAAGCTGCTGGTTCGGCTCTCGCCGGCAAATCTGGCGGCGATGTCTCGAAATCGGCAGGCGGCGGGGTGACTCGTCAGTCCTGGCAATTTCGGAGCGACGCGCCCTACCGTGAAGGACCGCGACGAAGGGATTTATTTTTCGATAATTCGCAGGACGTGGGTGACGGGCACAAAAGCGGCGTGAACGGCGTCCACGAAGGGAGCACGATCTTCTTCGGCCTGGCCGACGACCTGGTCGGTATGCTCGGTGAGAGAGGAATTATCGGTGTGATGAAACGTCTCCTTGATCTCTTTCGTTTCGTAAGCCTGCTTGGCGGCGATTGCGGCGTCCACTTTGGCAAATGCATCGGTGAAGGGGTTCTCGGGAAATTCCACGGCGAGATTGATTCCGTGTGTGAGTTGTTCCGCGGTGAAGGATTTGCTCTCGCTGGCCCAGGTGGTGAAGGGGTGCTCTGCGATGAAGGATTTGGTCTCGCCGCCCCAGGTGACCTTGTATTCTTTCGCTCGGGCATTCTTGACGACGAGCATCAGCCGGTTCAGGTCCTGGCTGAACGGGACGAGCGTGTCGCCCGAACGAATGCTGTTATCGGAGTTGGTGCCGTCCCTGCCGCAGGTAGGATAGTTTGCGTGGCTGTCCGCTTCGCACGCGCAGAAGGGATAGCGGGAGCTTTCGATTTCAAATACGCCGTCTTTGGCCGAAATCACTTTGTGTCCCACTGACACCTTCGCCTTGTTCTTTTTCAAATCGATCGTGAAGGTGCCGATGTTGCCGTCCAAGCCCATTGCTTTCAAAAACGCGTAGGCCATCAGCGTATGGCCGGCCCAACCGGGGTGCACGCCGTCATTGCCGGCCATGCTGTAATTGGAATCGTATTTTTGTTTGGCCGTGAAATCACCGGTCAGCATGGGCCAGAAGACATCGGCGAAACGGACTTTTTCCTCCTGCGCCAATTGCTCGTCGAGGTTCCGTAGGTTGCAAAGATTCAAATCCAATTGTTCGAGGGTGGCGCCATTTTTTACGGCCCACGGCGGCACTTTGGTGATGCATCCTGGCGAGCCCAAAACGACGCGCACCTTGTGCGCCTGGAAAGCTTCGACAATTTTCTGTTGGTTCTCCTGATAAGTTCTGCCGATGCGATCCTCGTAAGGCCGATACTCACAATCGTTCATGCCGTAACACGTGGTGGCGACTGTGGGATTGAAGCGCAGGCAATCATTGGTCATGCGACCCAAAAATCCCGGCGCTTTTTCACCGCTCCAGCCGAACTGGCGCACGGAGATTTTCAAGTCGGGGACGCACATGGTGAGATAGTCCTCCATGATGCGGGAATACATCTTTTGTTCGGTGATGGAATCGCCGCAAATCGCTAGGCGGTCACCCTCCTTCAGGAGCAACCCGTGAACCGCGGGCGCTTTCAGCGGTTGGAATTTTTCGAAATAGGGCGCGTCGGGTTTCGTCTCCAACACGGTTGATGCCACGAGAGGAATGTTCGTCAGAGCGAGGAGGAGGATGATTTTCAGGCGCATGGTAGTTTGGATTTTTTTAAAAGTTTCGATGGTGGCACCGGCTGCATTATTCTACGGGTCCCTTGATGTATTACGCCTCGCAGACTGGCAGTCTGCGAAACAGCAGGTTAGCAACCTGCGCTACATTTTGCCTCCGGTAATTTTCACGAGCACTACGCCGTGGCGCGGGACGGTGGCTTCGAATTTGGTTTCGAATTGTCCCAAATCTTTTTGCCGCCAGAGATCGCGCACGGTTTG
>DASXHY010000023.1:0-2787 GCA_036488095.1 Verrucomicrobiia bacterium
CCGCGTGTCAATGGCCGTCCAGTCAAATTCAACCAAACAGTTCATTGCAAACTTGTCCTCTTTTGAATCTGAACTCATTTCGAAATTCTCTCATCCGAAGCCGAACCTTCTCTCATTCCGAATTTTCGCCGGAAATTCTAACGAGCGTCGATGCTTCCTCCAACGTGCGCGCGTTAGCGGTTGTGGCCATCGGAAAACACATTATACTCCCCCAAACAAACCGAGTTATGACACGACACCAGGTGCTTGACCTCTATTTCATGGATGCGCGCAGCAAATTGATCGATTTAGCCGCCTTCATCGACCGCGTCGAACGCGCCACCGGCGAAGACGATTTCCGAATGAAAGCATTTCGCGAGGCGCTGAAGGATTTAAGTTCCAGCCACCCTGAAAAAGCGAAAAAGGTACTTCTCACCTTCAGCGATCCAACCACCGAACCGATTTCAGCCGCCACAACCAAAGCCGCCTGCGGAGCATTCCCCGACGCGTCAAACTGAATTCACGGAACACGCAACACGCAACACGATGAAATACATCGAACCCCACGCCCACATGGTCAGCCGCGTCACCGATGACTACCTGAAAATGACCCTCGCCGGCTGCGTCGCCGTCTGCGAACCGGCGTTTTGGGCGGGCTTTGATCGCAGTTCGGCGGATGGTTTTTACGATTATTTTTGCCAGCTCACCGAGCACGAGCCGCAACGCGCGGCGAAATTCGGCCTGCCGCATTTTTCCTGGCTCTGCATCAATCCCAAGGAAGCAGAAGACGTGAAGCTTGCCGAGGAAGTCATCGCGTTGATCCCGAAATTTATCGACCGGCCCAACGTGCTCGGCATCGGCGAAATCGGGCTCAACAAAAATTCCCGAAATGAATTGCGCGTCCTCGAAATGCACGTGGACCTTGCCGCGCGCCATAATCAACTCATCCTCGTTCACACGCCGCACCTCGAGGACAAGCTCAAAGGCACGCGCCTGATTCTTGATGTGCTCAAGACCGACAAACGTATTCAGCCCGGCCGCGTCATCATCGATCACGTCGAGGAACACACGGTGAAACTCGTCCTCGACGCCGGCATGTGGGCGGGCATGACCTTGTATCCCGAATCCAAGTGCTCGCCGCCGCGCGCGGTGGACATGGTCGAAGTCTACGGCGACGAACGGATCTGGATGAACTGCGCCTGCGACTGGGGCGTGAGCGACCCGCTGGCGGTACCGAAAACCGCGTTGGAAATGAAAAAACGCGGCCACAGCGCCGAGGCCATTGATAAACTCGTGTTTCAGAATCCAAAAAAGTTTCTGGGACAATGCCCAAAGTTTTTAACCACGGATGAACACGGATGAACACGGATGAACACGGATACAGAAATTTAACAGAAGCAAAGGAAGCAAGCGAAGTAAGGCAAAGCGTTTACGCGAATTACAAAGTGCAGAATCGAATCCGTGTTTATCCGTGGTTGAAAACTGAGTCGTTTTCTCCACACTTTGCGCGCGATGTCCGCTGCTTTTCTAGCCACCGTCCTCTTTTCGCTTTCCGCGATTGCCGGGCGGCGCCTCACGCACTTTCTTAGCGGCACCAAAGCCAATCTTTCCCGCCTGATTCTCGCCGCCATCTTCCTCGGCGCGTGGGCGCACATATTCGGTTTCGGCCTGCGCGGCCCGGCCTTTCCGATTTTATTCGCCAGCGGCTGCCTTGGATTCGGAATTGGCGACCTCTCCATGTTCCAAGCTTATCCGCGCATCGGCGCGCGACGAACCATGGTCCTCATCCAATGCCTCGCCGCGCCCTTTGCCGGCGTGCTCGAATGGCTCTGGCTGAGCCATGCACCGACACTGGCCCAGGCAATTTACGGCGCAATTATCCTCGCGGGCGTCGGCGTGGCGCTGATGCCCGCCAAAACCGAAGCACAACCCACGCACGGCCTCGCCGCCGGAATTCTCTTTGGCACACTCTCCGCATTTTGCCAGGGCTGCGGCGCGGTCATCAGCCGCAAGGCTTACGCCGTCGCCGAAGCCGCGGGACATCCGTTCCACACTCCGGCCGACGGCATCAACGCCGCCTATCAACGCATCCTCGGCGGCATTCTCGTGTCAGCGGTTTTCTTCGGTTATCTGCGGCTCGCGCACAAACCGGATTCAGCCGCCAAAAACGATTGGCGCAACGGCTGGCGCTGGATCATCGCCAACGGGCTGGCCGGCCCTGCATTCGGCGTCAGTTGCTATCAGTGGGCATTGATGACCGAAAAAACCTCCGTCGTGCTGCCCATCGTCGCGACCACCCCGCTCGTCGTCATGCCGCTGGCACATTATGTGGAAGGCGACCGCATCACCTGGAGGACCGTACTCGGCGGAGTGCTCGCCGTCGCGGGAGTCATCGGACTGACCTGCTCGAAATAATCGACTCGCCAGAGTGCCGCCATATTCTAAAACGTCATGAAGAATCCCTTGCGCCGATTGGTTTTATCGCGTCGGCCAACCCAGTCATCCACCCACAACGCTCCTCACCAATCTCACGGATGTTGCAGCCGGAAAAATAAATTCCCCGTCGGGTTGGTGATCGTAATGCTCTTGTTCGTGCCATCGTCATTAATACTGTAGCCGCTCGTGGTCCAACTCGTCTTCAAATCCGAAGTCTGTTGCAGCCCAAATCCCGTGGACGGCGAAGGCCACGAAACAATCACGTTATTGCCGGAATGCGTGATGATCAGTGTGGGCGAACCGACCGTTTGCACGACCGAGATCAAACTCCAGAAACCGCCCGTGAGCGAATAATTTCCACCCGTCAACGGC
>DASXHY010000028.1:0-3493 GCA_036488095.1 Verrucomicrobiia bacterium
AGAAAAGTCCAACGCTCATGGAAACGAGAACTCCGAGAAGAACCGCCCACAGCGGCACAGTGGACGGCAGTTTCGGAATAAAAATATTAATCAGCAAGCTGATGCCGATTCCCAGCACCACGCCGATGACGCCGCCCGCGCCGGTAAGCACGACGGCTTCCGTCAGAAATTGCCAGATTACGTCGCGCCGTCTCGCCCCAATCGCTTTTCGCACGCCAATTTCGCGCGTGCGCTGTGTGACGGACATCAGCATGATGTTCATCACGCCCACTCCTCCGACGAGCAGTCCGATCGAGCTGACAACGGCCGTCAAGAGCGCCACGGAACCCGTGATTTGCTTGAACTGGCTGGCGATTTCTTCGGCCGAGGAGAGCCCGAAATTATCGGGAGCGGAATAGGGCACTCGACGCGTGCGTCGCAAAACCGCGCGAATTTCATCCTTCGCTTCCGCCATTCTTCCCGAGGCCGCCATGGCGCCGATAAAATGTTCGTCATCCGCCGGATGATGTTTGCGATAGGTGTGGTAGGGAACCAGCACTTGTTTTTCAGCGGGAGGATTCTGGAATAATTGGCCTTTGCGATGGTCGAACACGCCGATCACGCGGTAAGGAAAGCCCTCCACGTAAATAATTTTATCGAGCGCATCGCCATCCGGAAAAAAAGTTTTGCCGAGGTCATAGCCGATGACGGCAACGTCCTCGCGATGAACGTCCTCTGCATCTGTAAAAAATCGGCCGCTGAAGAGCCTGAAATTGTAAACATCGGGGTAGTAGATGTCCGACCCTGAATAATTCAGCCCGCTGACTTCTTTGTCCTTATAGCGTGCGGTGACTTCGGGTTGGCGGTTAATGTCATAGATGCGCTTCATGATTGATACGGAAAGTTCGCGCACGGCGGGACACTCTGCTCGAATCGCTTGTGCGTCTTCGTAAGACAGCGGCTTGCGATTGCGCTCCTCGGCCGTCATGCGTCCCGTGCTGATTCCCGGCGCCACCTTGAAAATCCAAACTGTATTTACGCCATAGTCTTCCAGGTAAACGGTGACGTCGGCATAGAAACCCACCAGGATGGAGGCGACTGTGATCAACGCGGTAATTCCGATCACCACGCCCAGCACGGTGAGGAACGAACGCAGCTTATTCTCCCGGAGCGTGTCGAGAGCCATCTTCGCGTTTTCGCCAATCGCGATTTGCATTGGATTTCCGGAAAAATTAAACTTCCTGCCGCAGGGCTTCGATCGGGCTCAAATTCGCGGCCTTATTCGCGGGATAAAGTCCAAAGAAAATCCCCACCGCGGTGGACACCGTCAAAGCGATGATCACCGCCGAAATCGGGACGTGCATGGGCACAGGCGTATTCGCGGCGATGATCATCGCAAAAACGTACGCCAGGGCCACGCCGATGATTCCGCCAATCGTGGACATCACAGCCGTTTCCGTGAGGAACTGCAAAAGAATATCGCCGCGCCGCGCGCCCAGCGATTTGCGAATCCCTATTTCGCGGGTGCGCTCGGTAACCGTCGCCAGCATGACGTTCATGATCACAACGCCGCCGATCACGAGAAAAACGGCTACGATTCCCACCATGGAAGCCGCGAGCGCGCCCGTAATGCGCTTGAACAAATCGACCAGCGATCCGCCATCCAGAATGCCGAAATTATCCAGTTCATTTGGACCGAGGCGCCGCCGCGCGCGCATCAATGTTTGGAATTCTTCCTGCGTGCGCGACATCCAATCCGAGCCGCGTGTTTGCACATTGATCGCCAGGCTCGTTTTGCTCGTGATGTAGTATTTCATCCACGTTTCAATCGGAATGTAGACGTAATTGTCCTGCGTTTGTCCCAGCACGGTCCCTATCGGTTTGCCAACTCCTACGACCTCGTAAGGCCGTCCGTCCACGTCAATTTCTTTTCCGATGGGATCGACGCCGGGAAAAAGTTTTTCGCCAATATCCGAGCCGATCAGCGCAACGAGCGAGTGATGCTGATTGTCCGTGTCCGTAATGTATCGCCCGGAGGCAGGTCCTTCCGTTTTCATATCACCGATATTCGCCGTCACCCCATAGACCGTCGTGTCTTCCACGGTTTGCCCGTTTGCTTTCGTGCGCCCCAGTTGATTAGCTTGCGCGCCCACACGCAGGGCAAGTTTCGAATTGTCGCGCAAAAAAATGTAGTCGTCCCAGGTAATCGGTTTGTTTCGCCGCGTGGCCTTCACGAATTCTTCTGTGTCCGTGATGATGGGAAATCGCAGCACCAGAAAAACATTCGCTCCGAGGTTGGCAATGCGATTGGCCACGTACAGATTGACGCCGGAGATCAGCGAAACCACCATAATCAGGGTTGAGACGGAAAGTACAATCCCCAATAGCATCAGGAACGACCGCATTTTATGCGTGCGCAGCGTTTCCAGCGCTACTCCAATGGGTTCGCGAAAATGCCGGGTCTGAAGTTTCATGCGCGTCGGGCCGAGCTTCTATTCTTTCACAATGGAGGCAGCAAAAAGAAGATTCGTAGTCAAAAGGGGAAAAGTCTATAACAAACCTTCAATTGCCTTGGAAAGGTCATCGTGGTTGACGAGGCCAACGATGGTGCGCACCTTCTTGCCGTCGCGGTTGAAGAGCATGGTGGTGGGGAGGCCGAGAATACCGCCGAACTTTTCCCCGATGGCATCGCTACCCAAAAGGATCGGGTAGTTCATAGCCATTTGCTGGCCTGCGACGTCGAAGCGCTCCTTATCCAGAAACGGCTGGATGGCTTTTTTCCCGTCTTCATCCATCGAGACGCCCAAAATCGTGAAGCCTCGTGGGCTGTACTTTTGCTGAAACTCGATCATCCAAGGGATTTCTACTTTGCAGGGTTCACACCAGGTTGCCCAGAAGTTCACGAGGACCACTTGCCCTTTGTATTGTTGCAGGGTGACGTCCTTGCCATTCAGATCCTGGATGGCGACGGTTGGAGCTTCAGTAGGCGTGGGCGCGGACGCGCTCGCGGCTGGCGCACCTGCGGCAGGGAATTTGTGATCGGCCCAGACCATGACGGCCAGCAAAGCCGCGACACCCAACGCAATGTAAATGCCCTTCTTCATGTTGCAAACTCCTTACAACGCAAACTTATTGAGGAATCCAAGTTTACCCGATAGCCATGTCAGCCGGTTCAGAAAGATCAGCGCACCGACGAAGAGCAGTAGAACGCCGCTCAAGACTTCCACCGTGTGCAGGTAGCGGCGGAAGCGCTTGTAAAAGCCGAGGAATTGATTGATACCGATGGCTGTCAGCAAAAAGGGAACGGCCAGGCCTGCCGAATAAACGGCCAACAGAAATACGCCGCGAGAAATTGTCTCCGCATTCGCGGCCAGCACGAGGACGGCCGCTAGGATTGGACCAATGCATGGCGTCCAGCCAAAGGCGAAGGCGAAGCCCAGAAGAAACCCGCTCGTTACGCCGGAAAGCGCGCCGCCGGCCTTAGCTTCGGTTTCTGTTTGCCCACCCAGATTGT
>DASXHY010000040.1:0-2342 GCA_036488095.1 Verrucomicrobiia bacterium
CATGGAAATCTACGACCACCCAACGTTTCGAATGGCTTGCGAGCAATTCGATCTCGTCGCCGATTACCTCCAGATTCCCGATGCCGAACGCGCGCGCCTGAAATATCCCAAGCGGTCGATGACCGTCGCGCTGCCGATCCGCCGCGATAATGGCACGACGGAAGTGTTCACCGGCTACCGCGTCCAGCATCACCTCACGCTCGGCCCGACCAAGGGCGGCTTGCGGTATCATCCGGACGTGAGGCTCGGAGAAGTGGCCGCGCTCGCCATGTGGATGAGTTGGAAATGCGCAATTACCGGTTTGCCCTACGGCGGCGCCAAGGGCGGCATCACTTGCGATCCAAATAAAATGTCGAGCCTCGAACTCGAGCATGTCACCCGGCGTTACACCCAGGAAATGATTCCTTTCATCGGCCCGCAAGTGGACGTCATGGCGCCCGATCTCGGAACCAATGAGCAAATCATGGCGTGGATGATGGACACCTATTCCGTTTACGCCGGTTACACCGTGCCGAGCATTGTCACGGGCAAACCGGTGGGCCTCGGCGGCTCGCTCGGGCGGCGTGAAGCCACCGGGCGCGGCGTCGCTTACCTCGTGAATCGGGCCACGGACGCGCTCGGTCTCGACATGAGTAAATGCACCGCCGTCGTCCAGGGCTACGGCAATGTTGGTTCCGTGACCGCCCTGTCATTGGCGCGTTACGGCGCAAAAGTGATTGCTGTCAGCGACGTGCGCGGCGGCATTTATAACAAGAACGGCCTCGACCTGTGGAAGCTGGAAAAATATATCGCGGAGAAAAAGACCGTGGAAGGTTTTCCTGAATCCGAGCCCATCAGCAACGAACAATTGCTCCTGACCCCGTGCGAAATCCTGGTGCCCGCCGCGTTGGAGCGGCAAATCACGGGAGACAACGCCGCCAAAATCAAATGCCGCATTCTCGCCGAAGCCGCCAATGGCCCGACCACACCCGAGGCGGACGTGATTCTGAATCAGCGGCCGGAAATTTTCATCATTCCGGACATTTTGTGCAACGCCGGTGGCGTCATCGTGAGTTACTTCGAATGGGTGCAGGATCTGCAAAGCTTTTTCTGGGGTGAAACGGAGGTGGTGGACAAACTATTCCGCATCCTGGAAAACGCCTGGACCCAAATCCTGAACGTGAGTCGGAAGGAAAAAATCCCCATGCGCCTCGCGGCGATGAGCCTGGGGGTGAAGCGCGTCCAGGAGGCGAAGAAGGTCCGCGGGTTGTTTCCATAACGGCACGCGGGAGTGGATCAAAAAAATCATAGCCGCCAAAGAACGCAAAGAACACAAAAGGGAAAAGGCTCTTTGTGATCTTTGTGTTCTTTTGCGGCCATTTATTGACAGTTCGATGGCAGGGAATATCCTTTTGACATGACTTTGACCGCGATTCTTACTCCGGCGGAAGAAGGCGGCTATGTCGCTTTCAGTCCCGAGACGGGCACGACGACGCAGGGAGAATTTATCGCCGAGGCGCTGGCAAATTTGAAAGAAGCGACCGAGCTTTATCTGGAACAATTTCCACTGAGACGTGAAGGACACGATTGAGAACGCTCGTTGTTGCCGACGAAGAGACAATTGATTTCGACCGCGAATTGCGCGCTGATTTGCTGATTAGCTGCGGCGACATTTCGGATTCCTTCATCATGCGCGTGGCGGAAATGACGCTCTGCCGCCACATTTTCGCCGTCAAAGGCAATCACGACAACGCCGAATCGTTTCAATCTCCGATCAAGGATCTCCATCTCACCGTGCACGAGCACAAAGGTTTGAAATTCGGCGGCTTCAACGGCTGTTGGCGCTACAAAACGCGCGGCCATTTTCTCTACGAACAGGAGGAAGTCGAAAAGGCGCTCGAATCGTTCCCGCCCGTCGATGTTTTCGTGGCGCACAATTCGCCGCACCTGATTCATCAATGGGACGACAGCGTGCATGTCGGTTTCAAGGCCTTCAACGCCTACATCGAACGCGCGCGCCCGCAGGTGTTCATTCACGGCCACCAGCATGTGAACGCCGAGAGCCTGATGGCTGCCACGCGCGTCATCGGCGTCTTCGGCCAGCGCTGGATTCGCACGCCGAGCATGCACCGCAAACCGACGGATAAGCACGCGCGGCCACGTTAGCGACGATCGTTGATTTTTCTGCGCTAAAAAAAGCGGCGGAGGGCCGCCGCAGTCCAAAACCTGACGGAAAGTCTAACGTTCTATTTACTCGCGATAGCGTCTTGGACTGCGGCGGCCCTCCGCCGCTTTTATTCCGGCACCGCTACTGCAAACAACCTGGCCAACTTATAGCGCTATCACCTTGTTGGAGAACTTGA
>DASXHY010000076.1:0-2696 GCA_036488095.1 Verrucomicrobiia bacterium
TGGTCGCCAGCATGGTGAGTGAGCATCTCGAGAACTTCAAAAACAGCGGGGCGGAGTTGATCATGGGGACGGGACATTTCGTCGGACCCAAAACAATCGAGGTGGCGTTAAACGACGGCTCCGTTCGCGTGCTGCGCGGAAAGCAGGTCGTGATCAATACGGGAACCCGCGCCACCATCGAGCCGATCCCGGGATTGCGCGAGGCAAATCCCCTGACCCACATCGAGGCATTGGAATTGGACCGCGTTCCGGAACACCTTATCGTGCTCGGGGGCGGATTTGTCGGACTGGAATTCGCCCAGGCGATGCGGCGTTTCGGCAGTCGGGTCACGGTGTTTGAGCGCAACGCGCGGCTGCTTCATCGGGAAGATGAGGACATCTCGGAAGCCATGCATGAGTTGTTCCGGGACGAGGGAATTGACGTGCTCACCGGCGCTCGAATCACGCGCGTCGAAGGCAAATCCGGCGAGTCGGTGAAACTGTTTGCCGACCGCGACGGTTCTCCGGTGGTTGCGGAAGGCTCGCACCTGCTGGCAGCAGCCGGCCGCACGCCTAATACGGAAGGTATCGGCCTGGAGCTTGCCGGGGTTGAGACCACCCGTGGCGGCTACATCAAGGTGAATGAGCGATTGGAAACGACGGCGCCCGATGTTTGGGCAGGTGGTGAATGCGCCGGCAGCCCGCAATTCACTCACATCTCGGAAAATGATTTCCACATTATCAGCGCCAATATTTCAGGAGGCAATCGTGTAACGACCGGCAGGCAAGTGCCGTTCTGCCTGTTCACAGACCCGGAGTTTGCGCGGATTGGCTTGAGCGAAAGGGAGGCCAAAGAGCGCAATGTTCAGTATCGTCTCGCGAAAATCCCATTTGGCGTGGTATTTCGAGCTCGGACCATTTCCGAAACCCGGGGCTTTCTGAAAGCATTGATCGACACCAAAAGCGACCGCATTCTCGGATTCAGCGCGTTCGGTGCCGAAGCAGGCGAAATCATGGCACTCGTTCAGGTCGCGATGATTGCGGGACTTCCTTTTACTGCCCTGCGCGACGCAATCTTTACTCATCCGACGATGGCCGAGGGGCTCATTGCGCTATTTAATAACGCGCCGCCCCTGTGACTACTTTTCCGGCGCGGGCGCCATGTCCTGGCCGATCGCGCGTTCAAACCGCGCGCGTGCCACGTCATAGTCGTGCAGCGCCTGCACTTGCGTCGTCCGCGCCTGCGTCAACTGCGTTTCGGCATTTAAAACATCCAATCGCGTACCGGTGCCCGCATCCGCCCGCGCGCGCGCCAGCCGCAACGCCTCCTCCGCTTCCTCCTGCACTTTCAGTTGCGATTCGAGAACTTCCCGCGCTTCAATAAGCCCCGAATAATCCGTGCGCACTTCCAATTCAATCTGCCGCGAGCGATCTTCCAGATCCGCTTTCGCATGCGCGAGTTGCGCTTTGGCCTGAATGACTTTGCCCCGCGTGAGAAAACCGTCGAAGATGTCCCAATTCAGTTCTCCGCCGACCATCCAGCCGTTTAATTCCTTTCCGACGTCCGTGCTGAACTGGTCGTTGTGCCAATCATAGGCGGCGAACGCATCAATCGTCGGCTTATAACCAGAGCGGGCATTGATCACATTCTCACGCTGCAAACCTTCCGTGCGCTGCAACGCCGCCAACTCCGTCCGCCGTTCCAATGCCTGGGAAATTGCCGCCGGTAATTCAATGTTGTAAGGATTCGCCTCCAACTTGTCGGTCAACGTCATTGGAATGTCTTCCCAAACGCTCCGGGGCAAATTATAGCCAAGCAAATTCGACAAATTATTTTTGGCGATGCGATAGGCATTTCGGGCGTTGATCAGCGGCGGACGCGCGTTCGCCACCGCAACCTCAGCTTGCAACACGTTAAATCGCGGCACCGTGCCCGCGTCATAGCGGCGCTGCTGATCCTGAAGTTCCTCGTTGAGCAAAGCGACCGACGCTTCGTTCACGGTGATTTGCTGCTCGGCCACCAGCACGTCGTAGTACGCCACACGCGTCGCGAGCAACGTATCCGCAACTGCGCTCTGGTAAGTAAACATCGCCTGTTCCTTCTCCAGCCGCGCGGCGCGAAACGCGGAAAGTGTGCGCCCGCCCTGGTAAATGGTTTGCGTAACCCGAATCTGCGTGTCCCAACTTTGATGCGCCTGCACGAATGAATTGGTCGTGGCCGGACCATTGGTCCCATTATTAAAGGTCGGAAATGTATTGATGTCGTGTCTCGCCGTATCCGTGTAATTGCCCGTCGCCTTGATATTCGGCAGCGCCACAGCCCGCGTCTGAATCACCAATCCGCGCGACGATTCCAAATCCGCGCGCGCCTTCTGCAATGTGCTGTTGTGTTGCAGCGTGAAATTCAGCGCGTCCACCATCGATAACGGCTGCGAAATCCACCCCGGCGCATTCGTCGAATTGCCGGAGGCTGAATTCGTCTGCGCAAAAACCGGCGCCATCGCCAGGCAAACGACCATCCCAAACAAAACCGATAAATTGCGGAATAATTCGACCGCCCAAGGTATCTTAACTTTCATCGAGTGCATCATTGTTATTCAGTTCCCGCGTGGCGAGCCTTTTCGCCGCGAGGAAAATACATCGGACGCGGCGAATGTCCAACAATAGTGGCATGGGCATCCCGCCGGTGCGCCGCTGCTCAACGCGGCACGAACGGC
>DASXHY010000102.1:0-3617 GCA_036488095.1 Verrucomicrobiia bacterium
GCAATCGGTAAAGGAGGAATTCAGCAACTGCACGCCGACAATATTGTGCGAACCGTAGACGAAGTGGGCCGTGCCGCTGGTGCCGTAGCCGAGGTTTGTGAAGGTGCAGTTATCCACCAGAACGTCGCGGACTCCATTCACCAACCCGATGGCGCCGTAATAGGCATTGGTCAGGTCCTGAAAGCGGCAGTAGGAAAACTCAAGGTCCCGGCAAGGCCTGAGATAGTTCGGCTGACAATCCACCCCCCAACTGCTGCAGGGGCCGGTAAACTGGATGCCGTAAAACTTGATGTTCTGCGAGCCGACGATATTGACGATGGTGTTGCCAGTGGTACTGAACAGCGGGCCATACAGATTCGATGCCTGAAGGGAAAGCTGGTGCAACGGACTGCCCATATTAGTCAACGCCAGCATTCCGGCGCTATAATTGCCATTTTGAAAATTGACGTTTACGTCACTGGAGGAAAGCTGACCTTGGACCGTGCTCCAAAAGGTCGCGTTCAGATATCCAGCGGCATTGGCCGCGGAGGAGCCATCGCCACTGCCTGCCGCAGTGGGCGCCGCCCAATACGTTACGATCTGTCCGTGGCAGGTTAATGCTATCAGCAATAGCATTGCTGCCAGCGGCATTTTGTTGCGTGACTTAATGCTCATGATCCTCCGACCTCATTTACGGACTGGAGCACCCGATGTCCCGATGACTCGCGCCCCCCCCAACCAGATTTGGCACGATCTGGTACGATCGGGCACGACAGGAGCCGGTATCCAAGTGCCAAAGTAAGTTGCAAAATGGGTTCGTTTTTTAGGCAAAACGAATTGAAATCGGCGTAAGGCATTGATGGTCAATGAGGATTGAAATTTGAAATGGGTTCGTTTGGTAATTTTTGTTTTCATAGAATCTGAACCGCAGATGGACGCAGATTTTGGGGATTCTGAGTTCGGCACCGCCGCACGATTGGGTGCGAATAGGCACGAATGACTTTCTTGGCACGAGCGAGACGCCCGCACCATTCGGTTTTTTTATTTTTTTTTGGCCCGATTTAGCCGAATTTAGCCGAAGTTGGTCGAATCGGTTTTGAACCGAAAGCTTATGACGCCGAAGTCTGCTCTTTTGCGTTGGGCCCGAGAGTCGGGCGTTGCCGCGAACCCAATACCATTTTGCTCCCGTTTTCATCCGGCCTTTCTTCCCTCCTTTCGTCCGGCCTTTTATAGCATGGGTGTCAATTCCGTTTGGCGTCAGGACGCTGTCCGTGCGGGAAAACCGCTGAAGCGGTTGAGTCATTATGCGCTCGTCGAACACCCAGCTAAAGCAGGGTGTTAATGAAATTTCTGCAAACACGCTATATCTCATCGTCCAACGCCATCCATTTTTTGATATGCGCCCGGGGCGCCGGCGGGCGGATCATATTGGTTGACTACCGGCTGAATAATCGACACCCAAATTGCCCGGCCTTTTTCGTTCAAGTGCAGGCCGTCTTTGCCGAACAATTCCGTACGTGGCCCACCGGTTTCGCTCAGCATCGGCGTCAAGTCGTCCAGATAAATCACGTTTTCGTTTGTCCGGCAGAATTCCTCGAGCAACGCGTCCGTCTTTTTGACTTGTTCGACGAGGCGGGCGCGCGACGGCGACGGTTTGACGGCAATGCAGCCAATAACAGTTCGCGGCAGCGCAGCGTGGACCTCATGCGCGAAGGCGCTGAAATCGGCCAGGATTTGTTCCGGAGTTTTGTGATCGGCGAGATCGTTGTCCCCGGCATAAATGACGACCACTTTCGGCCGATACGGAACAACAATGCGTCCCGCGAATTCAACCAGGTCAGACATCTCCGCCCCGCCAAAACCGCGATTGAATACTTTATGGCCGGGGAACGCTTGCGCCACGTTTGTCCACAAGCGGATGTTGGAAGCACCGGTAAAGAGAACTGCGTCCGAGGGCGGCGGATTCGTCCGGTCCGCGGATTCAAATGCGCGGATGGCGGATTCAAAGCGATTGGAGTGCAACGCGCCGGCGCGTGCGATTTCTGAAAGCTCTCGGATTCCCGCCATTTGCGCGCCAGCCGGCAAACAACAGAATGCCAAAACGAGCGTCATCAGAGAGCCGATGGAATCGTTCATTTTTATGCGAATCACTTTCATTGAATTATTCATTAATGTCGCCGTGGCACTTTTTTGGGCATGTCGGGATGGTTGGGGCCAAAATGTTTCAAGATAACCATCGGTTGAAACTGGCTGTGATTGGAAATGACCACGCCTTCCTTTGCGGCCGCTTCACTCACAAAATACTCGTCGTTGCTCGCTTGTCCGAACCGCAACACGACTGAGGCTTCCGCGTCATAAACCCCGAGCTTCCCGTGGCCCTGAATAATGATGCAACCGTAAGCCGCGCCGTCTTTTACCCTCACGGTTTGGCCGGGTTGAATGGTTAGTTCTTTGGCCCCGATGTAATCATTGGCGTAGGTAATCCATTTCTCCGCGTGCCTTTCATCGGAGTGTTTGCAGGCAATCGGCGGGCGAAAATAATTCTTTTTGTAGTGCGGATCTATGTTCTTCGCCCAATCCAGCAGGCTTATGACATAATCAATGTCCCGCTTTTTGTTCCGGGGACAGTTTTCCACCAGAAACTCGTAGGGATAAACTTCGTGCGAGGTAATATTTTCGTAGACGGAGTTTACATCGCTGTTCCATTGCGGCTCGTAAGTCAGATAAGAGCCGGGCGCATGGACCACTCCCGGCGGAGTGTACCAGCCGGTTCCCAATTCAATCCGGTAAGCGCGTGAAAGTTCCGTAATCCGGTTGTCGCCTTGCTCGAACTGCAACAATCGTTCGCGCACCATCTCCCTGGTCGCATCGGGATCGAAACCGAAATAGGTGACTGGAAATTCGCCGGGATGGTTATTCATCTCCGGCGGAAAGTAATAAGCCTCCGGCTTGCCCAAACGGCCCACTCGCGCGGCGGCATCGAAACTCAAATGCAAATGATGGAACAGCGGCGCGAGATAGTCGAAGAACTTTGAATACATCGGCCAGCCGCCGTATTTTTTCATTAATTCCCGGCCGACCAGTTTGTCCTTCAACTCGTCCTGGAAATCCTTCAGGAGGATTTTTTCGGATAGTTTGTTGCTGAAAGGCAGAACGTAGCTCATGCCTTCATCGGGTGGCGCGAGTTCGCCGTTCATGGCGGGAATCATCGATGAAAACCAGCGTTCCTTGATGGAACCGCGTTTTATGCCCAGCGCATAGTAGTCGTCCGGGTGCAGGCGCAGGCGGCGCCCTGCTTTGCTGAAGCGGCGCGGCACAAAGACCGGAATCAACCGCAGGATGCCCTCGCCTTCGTCAAAAGTTTCGTGAATTTTTGCGCTGATATTTTTCATAAACCTGCCCTGTCAATTTTGTTTTTGAAAATTCGCCACGTTCTCTTTGGTGACCAACTGAAACGGAATGTAATTATCATGCTTGACCTGCTTGCCTTTGGCGAGGTCGACGGCCAGATCCACCGCCAGGGCACCCTGGCCGCGCGCGTCTTGAAAAACTGTCGCCGTCAATCTGCCATCAGCCACAGCCTTCAAAGCATCGGGAATGGCGTCGATACCGATCACGTCAATCTGATTTTGTTTTCC
>DASXHY010000275.1:0-3939 GCA_036488095.1 Verrucomicrobiia bacterium
TGTCGAACGCAATCATTGCTCCGAGCACCATGGCCAGAACAATTTGCGAGCCGCTTTGAAGGTTTTGCAGCACGTGCCCCATATCCGCCATGATGGTCGCGATAGGCATGTTGAGCGCGAGCATCAACAGGCCGACCGGCAACGCCGAAAAAATGGGGATGATGATGATCGGCATCACGGGCTTGAAGATTTTCGGGACCGGGAGTTTCTTGAGAAGATTGACCACGTGCCCGGCGATCAGGCCAATGATGAGAGCGCCGAGGAAACCGGCGCTCGCGGTTTTTCCATCCACCGTTTGAGGCATCGAAGCGATGAATCCGCCGACGAATCCCGGCACCAGACCGGGCTTTCCAGCCATGCCGTAGGAGATGAATCCCGCCAGCACGGCGGGAAATAATCCAAAAGCTGTTCCTCCAATCTTGCTGATGTTCTGAATAAAAATGGGGCAGTGGTCTATGTCGGGACCGCCCAGCGCATTTACATGATGCGTTTGAAATGCATAAGTCACTGCCAAGGCAATGAGGATGCCACCGCAGGCGATCAGGGGGATGACATAAGAGACGCCCGTAAGCAGATATTGCTTATGTTTTTGGAGCAGTTCTTTCATGCAATTTGGCAGCGATCGGCAGCCGGATTCTTCATAGCAGTCGGTTTGGACAGATTAGAACATGGGGCTTAGACCTTAGAACGGGAATAATGTGTCATTTATGGTATATTTGTAACCGAAGCTTTCCGAGGGAGGAAGATTTTCTTCGAGTAATTTTCGGTTAACCGGTCCGTTTTTTTGCGGCTTGCTTTTGGTTACAATTCTCCTATAAAGGCTACAAATTTACAGTGGGCGCGCCGGATAATTCTCACACAATTTTCTCGGCGAGCTTGAAATTCAAAACCACGGCTTGTAAAACAGGACTGCGAATAAACGTATGGCCCCTCCAACAAGCTGGTCGTGGACGGCTGGAACATGAAAACGCAGCGAGTTTTTCGACCATAACAAAACCGGTAAACCATCCCTGAACTATGGCAAGCATCACCACCGCGCCGGCCACCGGCGCCTCCCAAACCACTGACGGCCAGAATTATCGCGGGCCGTTCGCCATCATGACCACCCTGTTTTTCCTGTGGGGCTTCATGACGGTGTTCAATGATGTCCTGATCCCGACATTCAAGGATGCGTTTACGCTCGATTATTTCCACGCGATGCTGGTGCAGTTCGCGTTTTTCGGGGCTTATTTCGTCGCGTCGCTGCTGTATTTCATCATCTCGGCCGCCACGGGTGACCCGATTGCGCGCATGGGCTACAAGAACGGCGTAATCATCGGCTTGTTGATTTCCGCGTTCGGCGCATCGCTCTTTTGGCCGGCGGCAAATTTGGCGTCGCATTCAGCGAGCGGAAGCCTCTCTGCTTATTGGGTTTTCCTGGCGGGACTCTTTATCGTGGGCATGGGCTTCGCGATGCTGCAAATCGCCGCCAATCCCTACGTGACTATTTTGGGACCCGAGCGCACCGCCTCCAGCCGTTTGAACCTGGCGCAGGCCTTCAATTCGCTGGGAACGACCACCGGGCCGCTGATCGGCGGCTGGCTGATTTTTCAGTATTTTGTAAAACCGGGCCAGCACGGCGCCGAGTCCGCCAAGATTCCCTACATGATCTTTTCCGCCGTTTTCGTCCTCATGGCCGTGGTATTCATGATTATTCACCTGCCGCACGTGGGCGAAGGCAAGGCGGAGCAGGGCATCGGCGCGCTCAAATACCCGCACGTCGTGCTCGGCGTGCTGGCCATCCTGATGTATGTCGGCGGTGAAGTCTCGGTGGGCAGCGCCATCATCAATTTTCTTGGACAGCCCGATGTCGCGGCCATGACCAAGTTGGAAGCGAGCAAATATGTGTCGCTATTCTGGGGCGGCATGTTGATCGGCCGTTTCATGGGCGCGGTGGAATTGAGCGAGATGCGGAAAGCGAAGAAACAGATTGCGCTCATCGCCATTCCGATCCTTGGTTTTCTACTCTTCTGGGTTTTGCGCAGTTGGGAATCGGATCAACATCAGTTCGATTTCGCCGCCGGCTGGATCATCGTGAAAAATTATCTGCCAATGCTCGCCTTCTGCTGGCTGTTGTTCCAATTCGGCAAGGCCATGGCTGGCCGGACGTTGTTCATCTTTTCGGCCACCATTGTGGCGCTGCTGATCGTGGCGGTCCTCTTCGGCGGCAAACTTGCGATGTGGTGCGTGGTCGGCATCGGGCTATTCACCTCCATCGGCTGGCCAAATATTTTTTCGCTGGCGCTCGATAAGATGGGCGTGCTCAAAGGCCAGGTTTCCTCGCTGCTAGTCATGGCCGTCGTTGGCGGCGCGCTGCTGCCGCCGTTGCAGGGCTACATTGCGGATGTTCTCATCAAAGGCGGCAACCCGAAAGGCCTGCAAATGTCGTTCATAGTGCCGATGATCGCCTATGCCTATGTGGCGTTCTACGGTTTGGTCGGCCACAAAATCGGACGCGAGCGTCACCAGGTCCCGGCTTGAGATTCGCATAGGAGTTCAATGGCCGCCTACGACCAGGACCCGCGGATCGTGATGACTCTCGATGCGGGAGGAACGAGTTTTCGTTTCTCCGCCATGCAGGGCAACAAACCGATCACGCCCACCTTCACCACGCCCTCAGACGCGGACAACCTCGACCGTTGTCTCGAACACATCGTCGAGGGTTTCACGGTCACAAAACAAAAATGTCCGGGGCAACCGGTGGCGATCAGCTTCGCGTTTCCGGGGCCGGCGGATTATCCCAACGGCATCATTGGCGACCTGCCGAACCTGCCGGCGTTTCGCGGCGGCGTCGCGCTGGGGCCAATGCTCGAGGAGCAATTTGGCGTCCCGGTGTTTCTCAATAATGACGGCGACCTGTTTGCGTACGGCGAGGCGATTGCCGGGTTCCTTCCTTACGTGAATGGTGAGCTGGAAAAAGCCGGCAGCCCGAAGCGCTACAAAAATCTTTTGGGCATCACCATCGGAACGGGTTTTGGCGGCGGCATCGTTCAGGACAGCGAGCTGTTCGTCGGAGACAATTCCATCGCCGGCGAAGTGTGGCTGCTGCGCCACAAACTCACGCCGACGATGAACGCGGAGGAAGGCATCAGCATTCGCGCCGTGCGGCGGACCTACGCCGAGCGCGCCGGCATTCCGTTCGAACAATCGCCCGAACCAAAAGTCATTGCCGATATCGGTCTCGGGAACCAGCCTGGCAACCGCGCGGCGGCCGTCGAGGCATTTCGGCGATTGGGCGAAGTCGTTGGCGATGCGCTCGGGAATTCTCTGACGCTGATTGACGGGTTGACCGTGATCGGCGGCGGTTTGTCGAGCGCGTGGCCGTTGTTTCTGGCGGACACAGTGGCGGAGTTGAACGGTCCTTATGTAGGGCCGGGCGGAAATTCATTTCCGCGCTTGGCCTCCAAAGGATTTAATCTTCAAGAGCCGGCGGAGATGCAAAAATTTCTCAAGGGTGAAACGCGCGAAGTCAAAGTTCCGCGCAGCCAACGCACAGTGCAATACGATCCGCTGCGCCGCGTGGGAATCGGCATCTCGCGCCTCGGCACGAGCCAGGCAATTGCCATCGGCGCCTACGCCTTCGCGCTGCGGCGGCTGGATGAGTCGGGACGGCGATAGCATTCAAGGGCGGTAGGGCGCGTCACTCCGTGCGCGCCGCTATAAAATTTCCCAAAGCGTCAGCAATTCCCGGCGCGCGCGGAGCGACGCGCCCTACCACCGCTTGCACGAGACTTGACCCTCTCATGTACAGAATTCATCGAACGGTTCTCCTCGCTCAACTCTTTCCGCAGCGCCGCGGCCAATCGCTCATATTGCGGCAGCGAATTGTAAAGCTGCGCGGAAACACGCAGCAGCCGCGCGGGCGGCGCAGGCCAAGAGATAATCGGCACTTCGATTCGG
>DASXHY010000138.1:0-4076 GCA_036488095.1 Verrucomicrobiia bacterium
GGTCGTCCTCAAAAATCGGCATTTCCTGCCCGAGGAAACAATACGTGCCGCCCCGCGGCGCCATCATCCCGCCGGTCAGCATCAGGAAATCGGTTTTCCCCGCGCCTTGCAGCCCGCCGATAACCCAAAAATCGCCCGGCGCCACGGACCAGTTCACGTCTTCAACCACAATCGTGTTCAAGTCCCGCATCGCGCCGACCGAGACGCCCCGCATTTCGATGGCGCAACGAACTGAAGTTTCGGGCATGGCGCTCATTACGTCGCGAGATAGATGACGATGAACAACGCGTCAATCATCACGCAGGCGATGACGCTTTGCGCGACGGCGCGGACCGTGGCGTAGGAGACTTCCTCCAGTTGCAGCGGTTGCGCCAGCCCGTGATAACACGTGACGATCGAGATAATGAAACCAAACGAAACGGTTTTGATGGCGAGCAATGCGAAATCCAACCCGGTCAATGCTCCGGCGAGCTGGCTGAAATAATCGCCCGGACGCAACGGCACATTTTGCATGAAGGCCCACAGATAACCGCTGCTGAGCGCCGCAATGATGAGATAAACCGTGAGTGAAAAAATTCCCACCGCCATGCCAATGACGCGCGGCACGACGAGGTAATGCACCGGGTCAATGCCCAGCGCCTCGAGCGCCTCGACTTCTCCCAGGGCGCGGGCCGTGCCAAGTTCGACGACATTGGCCGTGCCGATGCGGGCGAGTACGAGCAGCGCGGCAATCAATGGCCCCAACTCGCGCACGACGACAATGACCATCACAGTTCCGAGGTATCGCGTGGCGCCGAACCGCGTGGCCCACGAGACGGTCTGGCCGATGACCAACAGGCCGAGCGCCGCCGCCAGGAACAGGAACATCGGCAATAATTGAAGGCCAGCGCGGGAAATTTCGTGGAAGATGAGTGGCTGAATCACGCGGCGGGCAGCGCCGAATTTTTTGATCATCACGCCGAGAGTGATCAGCGCGAAAGCGCCGAGGCCTTGAACGGTCAGCAAAAAGCGGAAGAGTTTTCGGCCCAGGTAATTCGAAAAGAATTGGGGCATCGGCATGCGCATGACGAAGCGCACCTGCGGCGAATCGAACGTGCTGGCGTTACCCTTCTGCATGGCAGCAACGTAGTTTTCTGCGGCGGTCAGGTCAAAGGGGAATTTGGAATGCAATGCTGCGTGAAATCTTCACTGAATCGAAAATCGTAAATCAAAACTAAAGTTTGGGATTGCGGGCGCGGGCGGATGCACTTAGAGTGCCACTCAAGAACGCATCCGCGTTACAACCTATGTATTTCGGAGTCGACTATTATCCCGAACAATGGGTCTTTCCTTACGGCGGCACCGCCGAAAATCCCGAAGCGCAATGGGAACAAGACGCTGAACTGATGGTCAAAGCCGGCGTCAATGTGGTTCGCATGGGAGATCTCTCCTGGGGAATTTGCGAGCCGGAAGACGGCAAATACAATTTCGACTGGCTAAAACGCGCCATGGATGTGCTCGGGCGCGCCGGCATCAAGACCGTCCTGGCCACGCCCACCGCCGCGCCGCCATTGTGGCTCGCCAAGAAACATCCGGAAATTCTGCCCATCAGCCAAAACGGCGAAGTGCTGCACGAAGGCACCCGCCGCGCCGTTTGTTTTAACAATGACGTTTATTGGAATCATGCCAAGCGCATCGTCGAAGCCATGGCCAAGGCGCTGGGTAAACATGGGCAGCTTATCGCCTGGCAGATCGACAGCGGCATCGGCGGGCATGAAACCGAATGGTCATTTAATCGCGACACTCAGCTCGAATGGCAAAACTGGCTGAAGCTGAAATACGAAACCGTCGAGCAGCTCAACGAAAAACTCGGGCTGCGCTATTTCAGTCAGGTTGTCACCTCGTTCGACCAGGTGCCGATGCCGATGCACGCGCCGACGGCGCACAATCCGGCGTTGCTGCTCGATTACGCGCGGTTCAGCAGCGATACCATCGTGGCTTTCGTGACCATGCAGGCGGATGTTTTGCGGGAATTGACCCCGAACATTCCGCTCACCACCAACCTGCGCGCGTTGCAACGGCGTTTTGATCATTTCGATGTCGCCAGGGTCCTTGATTTTGTCTCGGTCGAGAGCAACGCGGCCATCAAGACAAAATCGGCGGAATTGGCGTGCGACATCGACATCCTTCGCTCGCTCAAGAAAGACGATATTCGCACGCCGGACGGGGATGTCGGCTTTTGGGTGATCGAACAAAAAGCAGGGCAGGTGAATTGGCAGGACGTGAATTCGCTCGTGCGGCCGGGCGTGGTGCGGCTCTTCACCTATCAACTGGTTTCGCGCGGCGCTTCGGGCGTGCTCTATTATCAATGGCGCCAGCCGCGCATCGGCAACGAGAAATTTTCCGGCGCCGTCATGTCGCATCACGTGCGGACCGACAGCCGCACGTTTCGCGAGATCAGCCAGATTGGCGAGGAACTCAAGCTGCTCGCGCCGGCCATCAAGGGCACGCGCGTCGTCGCCGAGGCGTGCATCCTCTACAGCCACGACAACGATTGGACGTTGCAGCAGCCGATGCAGCCGAACAAAGCCTTCAACCTGCGCCATCACATCCAGCTTTTTTACAACGCGCTCCATGACCGCAACATTTCGGTGGATTTCGCGCGTCCCAGCGAGGATTTGTCGCAATACAAATTGGTTTTTGCGCCGTCGCTGCACCTGCTTTCCGGCGGCGAAGTGGACATGCTGAAGCTTTACGTGCAAAACGGCGGCACACTGGTGGCCACGTTCAACACCGGTCTGGTGGATGAGAACAACATCGCGCCGGACACGGGTTATCCGCGCGACTTGACGGATTTGTTCGGTCTGGAAGTGCTGGAATTCGATCCGCTGCCGCCGGGCGAGGAAAATCATCTCACATTCAAAGGCGCGTTTCCGACGAGTCATTTGCATCCCGCGCGTCTCTGGTGCGATCTCATCGAGCCCAAGGAATGCCAGGTGCTCGCGACTTACGCGAAGGATTTTTACGCGGGCAAACCGGCGATGACCATGAACACCTATGGTCTCGGCAAGGCGCTTTATCTCGGCACGCAAAGCCACGAGCATTTTTATTACGACCTCGTCGGCTGGTTGCGGCAGATGTGCAATTTGCATCCGCTGCTCAAGGTGCCGGACACCGTGCAGGTGAGCATGCGGGAAAAGGAAGGAACGAAAATCTTTTTCCTGTTGAACCATCAGAACTCACCCGTGCGAATCCAATTTTACAAGCCGATGCACGATTTCCTCACGGGCAACACGTTCTCGGGAAATTACGACCTGCCGCCGCACGGCGTACTCGTGCTCGACGAGCATCCGGAAGTTGTGGCGGTGGAGGAGGAGGGGTGAGGGGGTTAGGGAGTTTAAGAGTTAATGAGTGATTGGTTAAACAGGTTAAATGAGTTAAATAAGGCGCTGCAGGCTCCAACCCATTTAACCAGTTACTCATTTAACTAATCACTTCTCAGTCCCCGCATGGCCTTTCCTCCCAAACGCATTCCCCCGCTCGGCCCGCCCAAACGCTCGGCGCGGCAGCGCGTGCTCGCGGCGTGGCGTGGGACGGATCTGACTCCCACTGAAATCGCGCGGGCGAATCGCGCCAAATCCGCCGGGTCGGTGATGCCGGGCATCCTGAAAGATTTGCGCATCGACAGCCGCCAGGCCGAGGTGGAGATCGTGAAGGTCTGGAACAGTTTGATCGATCCGACCATCGTCGCCCACGCGCAACCCGTCGGTCTGCGTAAAGGAACGTTGTTCGTGACGGTGGATAGCAGCGTGTGGCTGGCCGAGATTGTGCGTTATCGCCGCAAGGAAATTCTGGACCGCCTGCAACACAGCTTTGGCCGGGATGTCATCGCGAGAATCTCCTTTCGCATCGGATAGGCCGGGTAGGGGACGACGTAAGGGCGTGTTGCCCAAAGCAGCTTGGGCGCGAAGGAGCATTCGTCCTTCGTTCTCGTTCTCCTCCTCGTCCTCGATTTGTTGGGAAATTCGATTACGAGGATGAGAACGAGGACGAGGAGGATGCCCAGGTTTCGCTCGTTGGATTTGGGCAACCCGCCC
>DASXHY010000181.1:0-7224 GCA_036488095.1 Verrucomicrobiia bacterium
CCCGATGAGGTCATCCCACTTTCCGTCCGGCGCGAGATTCAACTGGTCATCGAAAAAGCCGTAGATGATGTATTTGACGTGAACCGGCTGGCTCAAAGCGCGCTTCAAAATCAGGTAGTGTTCGACCGGTGTGGTCGCGCCGAGGCCGAGGTTGACGGCTGACGGCGAAACGCTGGTTTGCGGCCAACCGGCCTGGAAAGCGGTCGCATTGCAGCCGGCTTCAATCAATGAATTGCCGAGAAACAGGCAATCGGTTGCCGGCGGCAGGTGATCGATGGCGGCCAGCAAATGCTGGCGTTGAGTTTTCTTCGCCGCCAGGAAGATGAGCACGTTGTAAGCGACCAGAATGACAAGGGCGATTGCAACGGAGATGAACAGGCGTTTTTTCATCCTAAAAATCGATGTAGATGAATTTGGAAGTTTGTCCGCAGAACAACAAAATCAGTCCAATCATCAGGCCCCACCAAAGTCCGGTCCACAGCGGTGAAGTGAGGAACGGCATGCCGGCCGGAGGCTCCTCGCAGCTGCCACCGAGGTAATCGAAGACGTTTTTAATCCAAAAGAGAAAGGCGGCAATGCGCGCAACGTCGAATTTGTTTTCGCTCATTTTCGTTTGCGGCGGTTGTGAAGGCAATGGTTCGGATATTGCCGAATTTTCCGTGCCGGATTTTGATTGTTCGATAGTGTCCATGGTTTTTAACCGCCGAAGAGGCGTTTCAGGAAAAAGGCGGCGGTGGGCAGGTCCATGCAGAAAAACGCCCAGCCGAGGTTCACGGTGACAAAAGTAATCGCCCACGCGAGAAACGTTCCAGCGACCGATGGCGGCCCTGACCGCGCGCCGCGCCATTTTGACCACGTTCGATGCACGGCCAGCAACATGCCGTGCCACAAGCCCCAGACGACGAAGTTC
Source organism: Verrucomicrobiia bacterium (assembly GCA_036488095.1). Taxonomy (GTDB): domain Bacteria; phylum Verrucomicrobiota; class Verrucomicrobiia; order Limisphaerales; family DASXHY01; genus DASXHY01. The sequence continues at coordinate 911 of DASXHY010000181.1, forward strand.
AATCCCGCGCCATGCCACAGGCCGCTCAAAAACATCGTGATCAATAAATTAACCAGCACTCGCGGCGGCCGGCAGCGTGAGCCGCCGAGCGGAATGAACACGTAATCCAGCAGCCAGCGATAAAGAGAGATATGCCAATGCTTCCAGAATTCAGCGATGTTCGTGCGCGCGTAAGGCCAGTCAAAATTCTCCGGCACTTTCATCCCGAACAGGCGCGCCGAGCCGATGGCAATGTCCGAGTAGGCGGAGAAATCGAAATAAATCTTTATTCCATACGCGAGCAGCCACACGGGCAACACCCAACGCTGGGCGGTGGCAATGTCGGCGCGGTTTAAATGATTCGTAAACGCGGTCATGAGGTCGGCAATGGCGAATTTTTTTGCGAGGCCGACGAGTATGCGGGTCATGCCGATGCGCCAGTCGCCGGACCATTCGAGACTGGGTTCACGGAGACTGGGCAGGAACGTTTGGTAGCGTTTGATGGGCCCAGCGACCATCGTCGGAAAAAACAAAATGAATGCCATGTATTCGCTGAATTTCCCCGGGGCCGTCGTGCCGCGATAACGGTCGACCGCGTAATGGATGAATTCAAACGTGAAAAACGAAATGCCCAGCGGCAAAAAAGCGCCCGCCCAGAAAAAGGGATTGTGCTGCGGGCTTCCGAAGGCCAGGCCGGTCAAAAAATTCCAATATTTGAAAATGACGAGAAATACAATGGTTTGCGCGATTCCGACCAGGCAGAGCACGGAGCCTTGTTTGTAAAAACGGCTGAAAATGGTCTCCCAGATAAAAATCAACAGACACGCCGCGCCGAATGCGCCGCCGATCTGGGTGAGCGAAAAGAAAACGAAAAAGCTCGCTCCGAACGCGATGCAAACCCACGGTTGCACGGCGGGACGGACGAGGCGGAAGAGGATTGCCGCCGGAACCAGGAACAAAATAAAATAGGCGAAAGTATTAAAAATCATACGTCGCAGCCGTGGAAAGTGTTCGGGAAAAGGGCTCGTTGCGGCAATGGGGCGAATGCCTCAGGAATGGCGAAATGCAGACCTACGATGCAACCGATTCAATCGTGGAAATGTGACTCACGATTTAATTGTGCGCGTGAGTCAGCGACGGGGCAGGGGCCGGATCTGCGGTACCGATCGGAAAAACCTCGCCCATTTTCATCATCCTGACGATGTGTTGAAGCGGCTTGGGCGCGTTGAGCAGGCGGATGGTCGCGGTGTCGTCGCCGTTGATCGCTTTTTTGCGGATCGCGACGAGAGCGCCGAGGCCGCCACAATCAACAAACGTCGTTTGCGAAAGGTCCAAATCGATATGTTTGACACCCTTCGGCAAAGCGGCGCTAAACTCGGACTGAAACGAATTCGCCGTGGCAGTGGCGAGCTCCCTGATTTCGCTGACGTTTAAAGTGTCTCCATGTACGACAAACTTCATGTAAATTTCCCATGTTGATTGATGGTTTCCAGCGGGTCGGTTTCCAGGGGGCCGACGTCCGGCCTGGGTTCGCTGAACAAAAGTTCAAAAACGCGGCGCAGAAATTTCTCGGAAGTCGGCTCACGCCGCAACGCGCACATCAAAAACGCATCGCTGATTTGAGCGATGGAATTGGTCTGCCAGTTAACGAGAGTATTTCCCAACGCGAGCGACCGTCGCAACGCGGCGAGTTTCCCGACGAAAGTATCCGGGCCGATGATGCTGTTAACGATTTCCGCCCCGCCTTCCACGAAGGAGCGGTCCTCGAGCACGGCCATGGGCCCGATGACGCAATTCGCGCCCACAATGGCGTTCCGGCCGATCCAGCAGGGCGCGTGCAATTGCGCCTGCGGCGAAACGTGCGCGTTTCGGCCGATCCAGATCCCCGGCTGGACTTCGGTCACGCCAACGCGATCAATTGTTTTGGCTTTTGGCATCCAGCGCGCGAGGCCGGCGAAAAAATTCGCGTAGCTGGTGAACAGCGGGCAATCTGGTTCGCCAGGGAAATGCTCCAGCACTGTGATGGAAGCCGGCGCCGAGGCCGGAAGTTCGCCCGCGTATTTAATCTGCGCCTGCGCGACCGTCAATTCGCGCACTTCCGCGGTGACCTCGACCTTCAGCCCCCAGCGCGCGCCGGTACCGGCGATTTTGCGGATGAGTTCCGGCCGGTCATTCGCCAGGATGTGAACTTCCTTGAAACCGCCCAGCGCGAGGTGCGTGAGCCAGTATTCGAGGAGACTTTGGCCCAGCAACGGCATGGCGGCCAGCGGAAATAGGCGCGAGAGTTCGGCCACCGCCGGGCGTTCCGACGGACAAATTAGTAAAGCTTTGCTCATTAGCACGCGCCTTTGCCTGAAAAAACGGCTGGGACCGTCTTCGCCAGGATTTTAACGTCCACCCAGAAGCCCTGGCTTTCGATGTAATCCACATCGAGCTGGACTTGCCCGGAGAAATCGATTTCCGCGCGGCCGCTGATCTGCCAGATGCAGGTGATGCCGGGTTTGACGGCGAGACGGCGGCGGTGTGCGAGCGAATATTTGCAGACCTCGCGAGGCAGCGGCGGGCGCGGCCCGACGAGGGACATATCTCCAATCAGGACGTTATAAAGCTGGGGCAATTCATCGAGGGAAAATTTGCGAAGCCATTTTCCCACGCGCGTGATACGAGGGTCATCCTTCAGTTTGAAGGTGACGCCTTCCTTGTGATGATTTTTTTCGATCAAATCCTTTAACCGCTGTTCCGCGTCCAGGCACATCGAGCGAATTTTAAACATTTTAAATTCGCGCCCGAACTGCCCGACGCGGGTTTGGGGGAAGAAAATCGAGCCACCGTCCTCAATTTTGACGAGGACTGCGATGACCGCGAATAGGGGACTCAGCGCGATCAACCCGAGGGCGCTGGCCACGATGTCGAAGCCGCGTTTCAGGGCCGCCCCGCCTCCGGCCAGCCAACTGGCACGAAAACGTTGCAGTTCCACGTGGAGGTTTAAAAGGAAGCGTCCGGCGAGAGTCTGCGCCGCCTCAAACCGGCGCAGGACCAGAGTATTCAGTTCGTTGTTAGGCATAGGAATTAACTTTGAAAAGGAGCCTGAGTGGGTTGCTCAATGAATTTGCATGGGATCGCCGCGCCGTAACATGTCGGGCGCGTTACAATCATCTGACCACTTTGTTTCATTCTTTTCATAGCGAATTTTCCCGCCAAAACGTTACGCGCAGTGGGGATGTCTGACAAAGGAGGTAACAACCTGACTAACGAGTGAGAAAGACCCCACGAAAAAATTATTCTCCTCGGAAACGAAAAAGCACCTAAGTGATGAGCAAAAAAAGCGCGTGCGCGCCGGTCAACGAGCCACAAAATTTGTCACCGCAAAAACGCGCCGGCCATCGGGCAATTGCGCCTCGCTTTCGAGCCATTGCGCGCCGCGGCTTGCCGGCGCAAAGGAAAATGTTTTGCCGAATGCCGGTTCCTGATCGCGCGCTTCCCATACGATTCGCGCGTGCGTTAAATCCAAACCGGGCGCCGAAATCGTGACGCTGACCTGCTGGCCGACTCGCGCTCGTTCGGGCAAGCCGGTGATTGCGCCGGCGGCGGCCTTCCACGGCTGATTTTTGAGCGGGCTGCGGCCCATCATCCACGTAAGATACGCCAGCGCGCGCGCCTGATTTGGAATCACGAACTCTTGCGACAAATTAAAACTGTCTCCCCAGCGATCGTAAATCGGGTAGGGAGCGGTTTCATCCGAATCAGCGGGAAAACTCAGCGCGTCGAGTTCTTTTCCGTAAAGTTCCAGCGAACCGAAGCTGCTTTGAATATTTCCCAGCGGAATACCGGAGGGCGGAAGCACTCGCCGGTCGTTCTCGGCATATTGATCGACAATATCGCGCTGGCGTCTCCAGCCAAGGCCGGTCAAATAAGTGACGTTGACTGGATTACAGCCGGCTTCGTAATTCAAATTCCCGAGTATCGCTTCAACATATTTCGGGCGCGGATCGTTCAATTGCGGAAAATCGAGCTGGCAGGCGACGGCCAGTTCGAACGCCGCATCGCTGGAAAAATACCATCCTGCCGTGCGAACGGCTTTCGTTTCGGCTGGAAAACTGGTGGCGTAAGCGCTGGCTTGCGAACGATGCATTTGGTCGTCCGCTGCAGCGATGATTTCGTTTTCGCAATTCGCGAGCAGGGTCGGGTCGAGCCGCTCGCGTTGGATCCGTCCGCTGCGGGCCGCGAATGCGTAATCGCGGATCGCGTTTCCCCAACACGCGTACATGCGCCACCAGCCCCAAAGGCGCGTTTCCGCATCCGACGGTTTGAGCCAATCCAGCACCTTGTCCTGAAACGCTCCGTCTCCCGTCGCGAGAAAAAGTTCGCACGCGGCCCAGGCGAGCTCGTCGTTGTGCATTGAATCATCACCATAGTGCGTAATCTTCTGGTAGGCGCCGTCCTTGCCGTATTTCGCAATCGCGCGTTCGAGAAACGCCCAGCCCTTTTTCGCCTTTTCAAGATAGAGCGCGGCAGCTTCGGGAAATTGCTGTTTGAATTTCGGCGATGACGCGCATTGCGCGAGCGCGGCGACGGCGGCGGCGGTCACGGATGTGGTTTTTGGATAAACAATCTGGGGGTCGCCGTGATCCGGCAGGACGTCGATTTCATACTCGCGCTCGCGCGGATACACCAGGAAGTAAAATCCGCCGTCCGCATCCTGCATTTTGGCGAGAAAATCAGCCTCCCATTTCGCTTCCTGCAACAAATCGCTTTTGCCATCGCCGCTTTCCGGAAGGCCAAGATTATCGAGGCCCGCCGCGCCGGGGAAATTGTCCGCCGCAAAAATGAGATAATGAATAAACCAGGCGCTGTTCTCGGTATATTTGCTGTAATCACCGGCGTCATGATGGCCGCCGCGCACGTCCACCGGGCCTTTATTGACGAACGGATAAAGGCTCGCCGCCACATTTTTGAGCGGTGGCGCGGTCTGGTCCGGGTTTTTATTCTCATCCGCCGCGTAACCGGCGAGGGTTTCATTCACGAAATCGAATCTGCCGGACATGGTCGGGACTTCAGCCGGTGCCGTGTGGCAGGCGTCATGGGTGAAACGGGTGAACGGCATCTCGTTCGCCATTCCGCAGCGTTGATGATAAATGCCGAGCGCGTACGTTCGCGCAAACGCCGCCGCGACGCCGTCATCGATGAAAAATGGAAACGAAGCACCGAGGCCGGGAACCTGCAGCCGATATTCACCGGGAGTTTTGAAATTGGAAAAATCGGCCGCGAAAACATCCTGGTAACAAACGAACGGGAAACCGACGTCGTGGCGTGAGGTGAGAGTGCCGGTGAAGACTTCCTTACCCGTAGCCGCGTCCACGATTTTGAAAACGGGCGGAATGCCCGGCATCGCAACATCCATTTCACCGAGGCTGCCCAAATAGAAACCGACCATGGCCCTCTTGGATTGTGCCGGTAAGTAACCGACCTGGTTAACGTGAATCGCGGGGCTATACCGCAGCGGATCCGCTTTGGCGTCGAAATGAGTATCGGTTGACCAGAGCTTTTTGTCCGGATTAAGGACTTGAACCGGTTGATTTTCGGCAACAGGCGTCGCGAGTTGCAAATAAAGATAGTTGCCGATGCGCAAATCGCGTTGCTTCAGCGGCGCGTATAATACGCGGCGTTTGAAGCCCACGGATTGGACGGCGTTAGTCTTACCGCCGGCGAGCACCAGGAATTCTTTTTTACCGGGCAAATGTGATGCGCCATTGGAACTTATAAAATTCCATTCGGCCAGGCGGGCCGGGTCGGGCTTTTTGGTCGTGATGAGCGTGAGTTCGAGGACCGTGGGGGATAAAAGGCGGAGCTGATGCGCGCCGATGGCGGGCATGGCCAAAGGATTGGCCTCGGAAATAACCAGGTCCTGGGCCGGAGCGGACAACAATATGAGACTCGCAAAAATTCCGACGGTGAAGCGGATGCGAAACATTTTTCAATGGTGCTGCAAATTGTCCGCCCTCGCAAAAAATTTCGTGGTAGGGTTTCCCCCCGCTGGTTCTCGAGTGCCAGCATCGAAATTGTTTCGCGGGACCGTTATCGACAGCGGTTGAACTCGTAATAATAAAATTGGAGCGTTTGAAAAATACTGTAGCCGTTTATTCGGTACGCGCGCGCCAGGAAATACCGTAGCCGTTTATTCGGTACTCGCACCAGGAAGGATCGTCGGAATCCATTAACTCTTATTTTTATCCTGAGAAAAAGATGAGCCTCCCTATTTCCCCGCCATAAAATAGGGAGGCTCGATTTTAGTATTGAGTGTGTCGTTTTGTCGATAGAAATCTTTAAAGGACCAG
>DASXHY010000297.1:0-3389 GCA_036488095.1 Verrucomicrobiia bacterium
CGGAGGAATCGACTCCACCGCTCATGCCGACGATCACGCGCGTTTTTCCGTTCGCAACCATGAGGGAACAGTATAAGACAATGGCCATGACCGGCAAGGCGCGGGTTGGAAATTCGGCGGCGGGTGGGGCGAGCGTCCGCGCGAGCCATTTGCCGCTCCGGCTTGCCACCGCGCCGGAGGAGCAGCTATTTTCGGCGGAGATACCTATGCGCTGCATCGCCCGAATTATACTGCCGGTTATTTTTTTAATTTCCGCAACGAGCGTTTTCGCCGGCCCGCCATTTCTGACCGACGACCCCGAGCCGGTGGATTATAAGAGTTGGGAGGCTTACTTGTTCGCCACCGGCGATCATACCAGTGGCGGTGCTTACGCCATCAACGGCCCAGCCGTGGAATTGAATTACGGCGTGCTGCCGGACACGCAATTGCATCTGGTCGTGCCGATGACCACGGTGGGCGGCGGCGGGGTGCCGGGCGTTTCCGGGCTGGGTGACACTGAATTCGGCGTGAAATATCGTTTCGTCCACGAAACCAATGGCTGGCCGCAGATTGGAATTTTCCCGATGCTCGAATTGCCGACCGGCGATTCGGCCCGCGGCCTCGGAAATGGCCGGACGTGGTTTCGGCTGCCGTTGTGGATTCAAAAAAGTTTTGGCGATTGGACTACTTACGGCGGCGGCGGCGCGGCTTTGAATTCCGCACCCGGCCAGCGCGATTATCCCTTCGGCGGCTGGCTGCTGCAGCGCGACATCGGCAAGCATCTCACGCTCGGCGGCGAAATCTTCGCGCAAGGCGCGGCCTCGGACGGTGACAAGGGATTCGGCGCGGTGAACCTGGGCGGCTACTACAAGTGCACCGAGCATTTTGATTTATTGTTCACCGGCGGCCACAGCTTCGCCGGCGACGAACACACGCTCTGGTATTTCGCGTTTTATTGGACGTGGTAGCAGTTCATTAACAAGTAGCAGCCGACGTGAGTCGGCTCTATTGTAAAAAAGTTTTCAAAGAAATCTGAGCTACGGAATGAGCGGTTTTAAGTGGCAGTTAGATTAGCCGCCCGTCCAAAAAGTAGGAGACGAGGTAACGAGTCTCTAATTAATTCTTTCAAAGCAGAGGAAATTAGAGGCTCGTCACCTCGTCTCCTACAAGGAAAAGGAATTATTCATTTCCTGGCGGAGTCCCAGTTTCTTCCATGCTCAAATCATCTTGAGCTGGCGATATTGGAAAGCCGCCATGGTTTTTGAATGACCGTCGGTTGAGGATCAAGCGACTGGCCGGTTGGAGTGATATAATCTTTCGGAGAAAATTTGCCAATGACTCTTCCCCATGTCCAGACCTCGCCGTTTTTCCTCAATACGATTCCGATGTCGTCTCCGCCGGCGGCAAAGGCCGTGATGTCTGTTTGCCAATCAATCTTTTCAGGTTTTAGCGGCGCATACGCGGCGGCGGGTTTGATGGTGCGATGCTCGGAGGCATCGATTGCCCAAAGCGATCCGTCTTTTTTCCGAAGAAGATGATAAAAACATCCCGGCGAGGAAGAGCAGGAATCCCAATCAGTGTCTGTTCCAACTTGCGTGGGGACACTGTTCGAACTGTCCGGCGCTTGCGTATAGAAATTGGCCTCGCGTCCCCAACTCCAAAGTGTGCCGTCGGATTTAATGGCCAGAACCGTAAAATAACCAAAACAAACGTCGATCCAGTTCGTGTCCGGAGAAATCCGCGTTGGAACGAGCGTGGTTGTGTCGTTTGACCCACCACCCGTAAGCGATCCCCAAAACCAAAGTGTGCCGTCGGATTGCAGTCCGACCGTTTGAATGCCGCCAGCCCAGATCTTTTTCCAATTCGTTGCGCTGCCCACTTGAACGGCTTTGCCACTGTTTCCTAGACGGCCGTTTCCCAGGTATCCGCCTCCCCAAGCCCATAAAGTGCCGTCATTCTTCAACGCATAACTTGAATCGCCCGCGGCGGCGGCCTGTTTCCAATCATTTCCCGGGACGGATCGGACGGGAACAGGCCGCGTGATTTTGGTGCCGTCGCCTAATTGATATCTGAAGTTTGCGCCCCACGCCCAAAGACTGCCGTCGGATTTTATGGCGAGACAGTGAGAACCTCCGACCGCCACGCTCACCCAATCCGAGTCATTCCCGATGCGGCGCAAAGAAGTCGTGTTTCGAATATTATTGTTCAACCCCAACACGGGCCAGCCCAGCCGTTCTTCGCCCCAACTCCAAAGACTCCCGCCGGAAGCCAGGGCGACCGCGTATCGGCTGTATCCGTAGGCGATCATCGGGTTTACCTGACCGGTGGGCAATTTCAGCCGCGGTGAAGCGCCACGAAAATGATTGCTGACCAAAATCGTAGTGGTCGCAATCAAAATAATAGCTGCGCTTGTCACGATTGTGGTTTTCGCTTTTGTCCAAGCCATAATTTTCAATGCTCCCTTGATGAGGGTTAAAGTTGAAGCGGAACCTGCCGCTCCTTTTGCGATCGCCAGCGCGCCCACGGAATTGGCCAGCGTGGCGGGCGCCGCTTGAACTGAATTGGCGGAAATGACTCCCGCGATGATTGCGGTGGTGGAAATGACGCCCCGTTTGGTGAAGAAGTTCCGCAATTTCTCCAACGCCCTGCCCACACGCTTTTTCGCGGCGTCTTCGTTTGCGCCCAAGGCCGCGCCCACTTCGCTCATGCTTTTGCCATCAAAATATCGCAAAACGATGGCGTGGCGATCTTTCTCATTCAGCCGGGCCATCCCCGCATCGAGCAACGGAGCGATTTGCCGCCACAAATCGGGTTGATCTTCATTCAACGAACTCTGCATGTAGGCCTCCTGTTCGCGGCGTACGCGGCGAATTTCGCTGCGCAGAAATGTGATCGCTGTAAACCGCGCAGTCTGGTAAAGCCAGCCGGAAACAATCACGCCGCGCCCCAAATGCCGGGATTTTTTGGCGAGAATGACGAAAACGGCCTGCGTGATTTCCTCAGCTTGCGCCGGATTGCCCGTATGGCGCAGCGCGACGGAATACACTTTGTTGATGTGCCGCCTGACGAGCGCCGCGAAAGCCGCTTCCGAAGCGCTTTCGGCGTATTCGCGCAGCAAACTGCTGTCATCCAATTCCTGCATCTATCCTTAAATGCCGCCGCTTCCGGAAAGGTGACAATTTTTCGACCCCAATCGGATGCCAACCTACGGATAAACCAACTGGTAACTCACGAACGCCAGTTGCGAGCTGTCCGGCGACCACGACGGAACATTCATCGTTCCCTGGCCGCCAAAAAGTTTGGCCAGCACGCGAATTTTTTTGTCCGCCAGCGACATCAACCGCAGCGTCACATCCTGGTTGGCGGGATGGCCTTTCACGCTCTTGTCATAGGAGAGAAACACAATCCAT
>DASXHY010000243.1:0-4619 GCA_036488095.1 Verrucomicrobiia bacterium
TCAATCCACTTGGAAAAAGTTCAATTGGCAGTTCGAGAAAATTTATCGGATGGAGCGCGGAATTCGTTCCGCGAGTTGGTGAGAATGACGAATGACAAATGGATCGCAGTGCCGCTCAGCCATTCGTCATTTGCATTTCGCGCTCCGCCAAATCGCCGCACTTCGCAGTTCTTGACCGCAATGCCGCATCCGGGTATTACAATGGCGTCTTATGCCAACCTACGAATACGCCTGCTCGAAGTGCGGGCATGAATTTGAATTTTTTCAGTCGATGAAGGACAAGCCGCTGTCGGTTTGTCCGGAGAACCTTTGCGCCCAAAAAAAATGGGGGCGTGGCAAGGTGCAAAAGAAAATCGGCGCCGGGGCCGGGTTGATTTTTAAAGGCAGCGGTTTTTATATCACCGATTACCGGAGCGACAAATACAAGGAGGCCGCCAAAAAAGATTCCGCGCCGAAGCCGGCCGCCGAGACCAAAAGCGACAGCAAGCCCGCCGCAAAGTCTGAAAGCAAGCCGGCGAAATCCCCGCCCAAGAGTTGAGGCGCGCGCCATCCATGAAAGCCATCGCCATCATCGCGGGAACACTGGCAGTGTTAATCGCGGCGCACGCGCAATGGCCGCCCAACACCGCGATGGTCGGCAGCGCTTCCGGGCAATTCTTTGTGGGCGCCCGCAGCATGTCTGTTTCCCCGCGGTCAATCGATCTCGCGAAGGCGCCGGACATGGTCATGCTGGAGCCGGCTTTGCTGGCGGTTTCGTGCGAGCGCGTGAAGCTGGCATTGCTGCATGAATTGGACATGCAGGATCAATGGCAGGGGAAAATTTTCATCGTCCTGCGGCCCGCGCGCTCGGTGAACGACCCCGCCCGGGTCATGCCAGAAATGCTGGGCGGCAATTGGGATTGCGGCGTGGAATTGCCGGATGTCGTGAATCGGGACCGGTTCGTGGAAACAATCGTCCGCGCGTGCCTGATGGAAATCGCCAATCGCAATGCCAGGGATCATACGACGGAAATTCCGGAATGGCTGGCGCGCGGTTTGACGCGGCAACTTCTCGGCTCGAGCGCGATTAAATTGATTCTCCCACCGCCGCTCGTCAAAGAAAACGGATTCAACGTTTCGCGCATGACCATGGATTTCAGCGATGCGCCGCACAACAAGCCCGGCGACCAGACGCGCATGTTGAATCCGCTGGCGGAGGCCGCCGGGATATTGCGGACGAACCAGTCGATCACGTTTGACCAGTTGAGTTGGCCGAGCGACGAGCAATTGTCGCAGGACGACGCGGACGTTTACGGCAGCAGCGCGCAATTATTTGTCGCCGATTTGTTGCGCCTGCCCAACGGGGCGGCGAACCTGCGCGCGATGCTTGCGAAAATGCCCGACTATCTGAATTGGCAGCTTGCCTTTCTGGATGCATTCCACGGCACGTTTCAAGAGCCGCTCGACGTGGAAAAATGGTGGGCGTTGCAACTGACGGATTTCAGCGGGCGCGATTTGCTGCACCTGTTGACGCCCGAAGAAAGCTGGAGCCAGCTTAACGCACTGTTCCAATTCCCGATCGAAGTGCAAATAGGCGCGGCGCCGGCGATGCGCACCGACATCAGCTTCCAGACGATCATTCGCGGCTGGAGTCGCACGCGGCAATTGCAAATGCTCAAAAAGAAATTGTGGGAATTGGATATGTTGCGCTTGCGAGTCGCGCCGGATTTTATTCCGCTGGTGGACGGGTATCGCGAGACGTTGCAGGATTATCAAAAAAAGAGGAGTGCCTCATTGCGGCTTCTTTTCGGCGGACCAGCTCCGGATAAAGCGATCAACGAAGCCGTCGAGCGGCTGGACGCGCTGGACGCCCGGCGGGCAAATATGCGGCCGCAAACGCAAACGCCGGTGGTAGCGGCAGACACCGCGCCCTGAACTGTTTTACGAGGAAAATGGGGCCGGTTGCGCCCACAATAGGGGTTGTTCACCCGGTCGCCGCTTCACTTGACAGCCCGACGATCAAATTTATAGTGCGCTAACTATTATCGAACAATGCACAGCGATACTTCACGGGAAAATGGCGAGGAGCCGCCAGCGCGTCGTTTCAATTCACTCAAACAATTTAAATCCGCCGGCCGGGGATTCTGGAGCAATGTCCCGGATGCCGATTGGAATGATTGGCACTGGCAATTAAAAAATCGAATCACCACGCTCGATCAGCTTCAACGGCTCATGCCCACGCTGACGCCGGAGGAATTTGCCGGCGCAAAACTGGCGAACCACAAACTGGCGCTCGCGATCACGCCGTACTTTTTCAACCTGATCGATCCGGCGGATGAAAATTGTCCGATTCGCTGGCAGGTGATTCCGCGCCTCGAAGAGACGCGCACCGCCTCGTGGGAAATGAGCGACCCGTGCGGCGAAGACGCGCACTCGCCCGTGCCGGGACTGGTGCATCGTTATCCCGATCGCGTGCTGTTCCTGGTCACGGATCGTTGCGCGGCGTATTGCCGTTACTGCACGCGCTCGCGGCTCGTGAGCAATGCGAGCGGTTATGATTTTCATCCCGAGTTCGACAAGCAGATTGAATACATCGCGACGCACCCGGAAATCCGCGACGTGCTGTTAAGCGGCGGCGACCCGCTTTTGTTCAGCGACGATAAACTCGAACACCTGTTGAGCCGGTTGCGCGCGATTCCGCACCTTGAATTTTTGCGCATCGGCACGCGCATCCCGATTTTCCTGCCGCAACGCATCACGCCGGCGTTATGCGCGATGCTCAAGAAATACCATCCGCTGTTCATCAGCATTCATTCGAACCATCCGCGGGAGTTGACCACGGAAGTGCGCGACGCGCTGGGCCGCCTGGCTGACGCCGGGATTCCGCTGGGCAACCAGTCGGTGCTGCTGCGCAACGTGAATGACGACGCCGAAATCATGAAGGCGCAGGTGCAGAAGCTGCTCATGTGCCGCGTGAAGCCGTATTATCTTTACCAGTGCGATTTGATTTCCGGTTCGGCGCACCTGCGCGCGAGCGTGCGCAAAGGCCTCGAGGTCATGGAAGCCTTGCGCGGCCACACGACCGGTTATGCGGTGCCGACGTATGTGATCGATGCACCCGGCGGCGGCGGCAAGATTCCGGTCGGCCCGGAATATGTGCTTTGCCGCAACGAGGATCGCGTGGTGGTGCGCAACTACGAGGGAAAGATTTTTGAATATCCGGAAGCCGCCGATGGCACGCCGTTGGTGGATGCTCCCGACGAGATCGAGGAGCCGGAGTTGTGCAAATGTTGAACGGGCCGAATCGATCGGTGGAGAAATTTTCTTTCGTGTCCGGGCGGGCGAAGGGTTAGGATTTTCGCGATGCCACGCGAAACGTTGGAAGCCAAAATCGTCCGCGCGAAAAAAATCGTCGCGACTTTGCAGGAGACGTATCCGACGGCGCATTGTGAGTTGAATTTTTCCAATCCGCTGGAATTGCTCGTCGCCACGATTCTCTCCGCGCAATGCACCGACAAGCGCGTCAATATCGTGACGGAAAATTTGTTCAAGAAATACCGTTCGGCGGCGGATTTTGCGAATGCGGATTTACCAGAGTTGGAGCAGGCCATCAAGACCGCCGGGTTTTACCGCAACAAAGCGAAAAACATCAAAGCGGCGGCGCAATCCATCGTGGAAAAGCATGGCGGAAAAGTGCCGCGCACGATGGAGGAGTTGGTGGAATTGGGCGGCGTGGGCCGCAAGACCGCGAATGTGGTTTTGGGAAATGCATTCGATACGAACGTGGGCGTGGTGGTGGATACGCACGTGGCGCGGCTGTCATTTCGGTTGGGGCTGACGAATGAAAACGATCCGGTGAAGATTGAGGAGATTTTGATGAAGCTGGTGCGGCAGGCGCAATGGACTCTGGTCAGCCACCTCCTGATCTGGCACGGACGCCGGCGCTGTTTCGCGCGCAACCCGGATTGCGCGCATTGCGAAGTGCTGAAACTTTGCCCGCGTCTTGGCGTGAAGGAGAAAGTTTAAGCTCCGAATAATCTCTCTCTCCTGCTGACGGGCTGGATTTCCGCTATTGTCAGGATGCCGTGATTATGCTATAAATATGTGTATTATTTAAGCAAATAAGCAGCAAGAAATGAACATAAATTTTCCACCGGTGGATGACGGCTACATCAAAGCCAAGGTTGAGAGCGGCTATTACAGCAATGCCACGGAAATGGTGCGCGACGCCGTTCGGCGTATGCGTGAGCACGACGACCATCATAGCCGGCTTCTGGCTGCAATTGAAATCGGCGAGCGCGACATCGCGGCAGGCCGCACGGTTCCCTACACGCCGGATTTGCTCAAACAGATAGAACAGGAGGCGCGGACGCGCGCCGCCAATAACCGCCCGGCAAATCCTGATGTCATCCCCTAAACGCCGCATTGAGCTGTCAAAGCAGGCGAAAGAGGATTTTCGTGATATTCTCTGCTACACGCTGGCCACTTGGGGTGAATCGCAACTGGCAAAATACCGCGGCAGCATCAATGACGCGCTACAAGTTATTTTGCACAATCCTTCCGCTGGCCGGCCCTCGGTAAAACCGGGTCTCAAAGTCCTGCCGGTCGAGCATCATCGGATTTTTTACCGTACCATTGAC
>DASXHY010000305.1:0-4317 GCA_036488095.1 Verrucomicrobiia bacterium
ACCCGCGCTTCTCCTCAAAAATGCCGGGTATGTTTATCTGAAGAAGGCTCGCGAACGGAGATGTGCAAAGAAAAGCGCCGGAGGTCTGGCGCAATCCAAGACGCTGGCGCGAGTCAATGGGCCTCAGATATTCCGCCAGGTTTTGGACTGCGGCGGCCCTCCGCCGCTTTTCTTCCATGGGAACTGGAAGGTCCCAGAACCCGCCGGCTGACAGCCTGCGCTACCATTATTTCCCTTCGGCGGCGGCTTTGTCGCGGTAACGGTAGTGGGCGGCGACGATGCTGAACAGAATGGCCACCACGAAGGTCAGGCCCGCGTACCAAAGAAATCTTGAGGTGCTGACGGAGGCCGAGTGTGTGCCTGTGCCGGAAAAAATCTCGGTGATGCCTGCCACCAACAGGTCCCCGAGCGCAACCGTCAACAGCCAGAAGCTCATGACGAGGCTTTTCATTTCCGGCGCGGCCTCGCGGAACGCAAATTCAAGGCCCGTGGTCGATACCAGCACTTCGGCGGTGGTCAGGATTAAATAGGGCACGATTTGCCAAAGCACGCTGAGCTGCGCGCCGGATTCGATGCGCGATTGAATTAGCGCCACGACCACATACGAAAATGCGGCGATAAACATGCCCATCGACATGCGTCGGAGCGGGGAAGCGAAGCGGCCGATGCGCGGGTAAAGCAAACCGGTCATCAATGGCACGAGGATCATGACGATGGCCGGGTTGGCCGACTGCATTTCTTCGGCGCCGATGGTGAATTTCGGCAAATAGGAAATAAACCCCGTGAGCAAGCAAGATAATATGGCCATGGCAATTCCGAGCAGAATCGTATTCAGGGGTCCCAACGACGATGTATTTCTAAGCACTAGAGCCAGTAAACCGGCGAAAATGACCGAGCCCACGCACAGGCTGATTAATGTCCAATATGGAAGTAATTGTTGAACCACGCCCACATCCCCCAATCGGAATTGCACCATTTTTTCTCCCTGCAACACCCAGGTGGAATTGGTTTGGTCGAACAGTGAAAAGAAAACGGGGATCAATGCGAATACAAACAGGATCGGCCCGACGGAGCGCGCCGCGTTGATTTCACCTTCACCGTAGCGGCTGCGCGCGCCCTGCCAGAAGTTCTCGGGCAATTCCAGTTTTCCCAACACGCTCGATATCACGACCGAGGCGTACCACAAGCCCGCGCAAATCAACGCCGCCCAGCCGATGCCGTGGATCACGGGAGTCAGGTGATGCGTGAAGGTGACGTAAACGGCGACAAAGGTTAATCCAACCATGACTACCAACGGCAGACCGATCGTGGTCAGAAGATTGTGCAGCGGCGCCAGCGAAGAGCGGCTCTGGCGATAGGCGGTGAAAAAAATATCAAAGAACCCGGGAGTCCTGGTCTCGCGGCTCGGCGGCACATTAACATAATATTTGCGGCCCAGCCAAAAAACGAATGTAGCGATGGCCATCAGGATTCCCGGCACCAGGAACGCGAGGCTGTAGCCGTGATGATTCTTGATCCACGGAATGACGAGGAACGAGAAAAACGAGCCGAGGTTGATCGACCAATAAAAAGCGCCGTAGGCTTTTTGCAGCAGGTGCGATTGCTCGGGTTTGAATTGGTCGCCCATGAAGGCGGACACGCAGGGCTTGATGCCGCCGGAGCCGAAGGCAATCAAAGCCAGCCCAACGCACAACAGGATCATTTTCCCACTGACGGTGTGGGTGAAATCGCTGCACGCGAGCACGCCATGCCCGGCGCAATAAAACAGCGACACCCACAAAATGGTATGATAACGGCCGACGACTTTGTCGGACAGCCACGCGCCGAGCAGCGGCATGAAATAATTCACGAACACGAACAGGTGAATAATGCTCGTGGCGGTATCATCGGATTGGCCGAGGCCGCCTTTGACGATCTGACCAGTGATGTAACCGGCGAGGATGCTCCGCATGCCGTAGTAGCTGAACCGTTCGCAGGCTTCGTTCCCGACGATGTATTTGATTTGTGGCGGCCAGCGGTTGGCGGAAGGATTTGGTTCAGCGGCCATGCGTTTTGTCCTTCTGCGTACGGAAAAACGGGCGCATTGTCCAGACTGGAAAGCATAGTGGCACGGGCATCCTGCCCGTGCGTCATTTTCCTTTTTCAAACGCTCCCTTGAGACGCACGGGCGAGACGCCCGTGCCACTAATCCGCCAGCGCCCTCACCGCTTCCTCCATCGTTTCGCAAGTCACGATCACGATGCGGCGGCGATAGTGAAAGAGCGACATGATGCTCAGGCCGATGTCCTGGCGCGGATGGGTAATGATCCTTACGACTCTGGCCATGCCCGCCTTGTCGAGCTGTTCCATGGCATATTCGAAGTCCGACGCGCATGCGTCGTCGATGGAGTCCACACCGCTCAAATCGCTCAGGAGTTTGAACCCCGGCCGCATCTGCTCCAACACGCCGCCCAAGTCGCTTCTCCAGCGCGTCGTCTCCTCCTTCGTCACATGGGCGGAAAAAACGAACTTCAACAGGTTTTTCGATTTATCGACTTCGGCTTGAAACATGGTCCTCTATGCGCGGTTAAATGGGTTAAATGAGTAAACTAAGTTAAATGAGTAGCGCCGATCCCCTTACGTAAAACTATTTTTTGTCGTCGGCGCCAGGAGCTTTATCAATCCCGATTTTTTTCAGGAACGGCTCGAGCGAACGCGGGCGACCGAGGAATTTTTCTATCGAAATATTCACGTCGCGGGAATCGCCCACTTCGTAAATTTCCTTGCGCAAACGCATCCCGGCGGTTTTGTCAAAATAACCGTCCGGCGCCTTTTCAAACACGGTCGCCATGTCGGCAGCAATCGCATCCGCCCACGCGTAACCGTAATAGCCCGCGCCGTAGCCGATAATATGCCCGAAGTACGCGACGAACGCGGTGTCCTCAGGCATCGGCAAAAAGACGTCGCTGAGGACTTTGTTCGAGAGCGGAACGACGTCCTGCGCGTTGTCCGAGTGGATTTGCGTGTGCAGGGCGAGGTCCATCAAGCCAAACGACAGTTGCCGGCGATAAAACGAGCCCTCGGTCGCCAGCCGCGATGCCTTCAACTGCGCAAGGACGTCCGCGGGAATCTTTTTTGTGGGATCGCGATAGTCGGCGGCGAAGCTGTCCAAAACTTTTTTGTCCCAGGCCCAGTTTTCCAGCATCTGCGACGGCGCCTCGACGAAATCGCGCGGGACGCTGGTGCCGGAGAAGCGCGAATATTTCGCGCGGGTCAGGATGGTGTGCATCGCGTGGCCGAACTCGTGAAAAATGGTTTCGACGTCGTCGTGCGACATGAGCGCCGGATGGTCGCTCGTGGGCGTGGGGAAATTGCAAATCAGCGCGCAGGTGGGGCGCTGATATTTTCCATCGGGCAAGAGTTTGCCTTCAATGATTCCGAACTGGGCGAAGTGGTTGTATTTGCCGTCGCGCGGGAACATATCGAGATAAAACAGGCCGAGCGGCTCGCCGGTCTTCGCGTCGGAAACGGCGTAAAGCTGGAGGTCGCCGATCCATTTATAAGGCGGTTCGACGCGCTCGAATTTCAGCCCGAAAATGTGCTGGTAAATCGAGAACATGCCGTCGAGCACGCGCTGATACGGGAAGTAAACGCGCAATTGCTCGGCATCCACGTTGTATTTTTGCTTCTTCAATTGATTCGCGAAATAACGCCAGTCCCATAGATTGATTTTCGCGTTCGCATCGCCCGTTTCCTGCACTTTCAGTTTGCGAAATTCCTCCAACTCGGCGTCGAACTTGGGTTGCAGGCCGGTCTCGAGTTTGTTCTCAAAGGCAATGGCCGTGGCGGCGTTCTTGACCATTTTGGTTTCGGTGTCGTAATCGGCGTAGCTCTTATAGCCGAGCTTATGGGCGATGCTGTCGCGCAGGACGAGGATTTTTTGCAGCAGCGGAATATTTTCTTCGCGCGCGAGATTGCATTGCGCAATCACGATCTGATGGCGCGTGTCCTCGCGTTTGGCGTTGTCGAGGATCGTGAGGTAATGCCAGGTGATGTTGGCCATCACGACGTATTTGCCATCCTCGGTTTTCAACTGTTGGATGAAATCATCGGGCACACCTTCGAGTTCGGCCTTGGTAAACTTCATCGGCTTTTTCGCCTTGTTGATGTTCTCGTCAAAATCGGTCGACAGGTTGGAAAGCTCCTTGCGCATGCGCTCGACTTCATCGCGATCGCTCTTCGGCAAATCCAGACCGGCGCGGCGATAATCGCGCATGGTTTCAAACAGCAACTTGGCGTCCTCGCCGGTGAGATTCGGCTTGGTATCGGCATAGGCTT
>DASXHY010000312.1:0-4133 GCA_036488095.1 Verrucomicrobiia bacterium
TTTCGAGCGCAAATCCGGCGAGTCCGATAATGCAGCTTCAGTCAAAACAACGCCCAGGAGGAAAGAATGAAAGAGAGCCAATCGGCAATCGAAATCAGGGGACTCACCCGGCGCTACGGGAAGCTGGAGGCCGTGCATGGCCTCAGCCTGACCGTGCGCGCCGGGTGTTGCTACGGTTTTTTTGGCCGCAACGGCGCGGGCAAAACGACCACCATTAAATGCCTGCTTAACCTGTTGCGTCCGCAGTCCGGGGCGGTGCGCGTGTTCGGCCTGGATCCGCAGCGGGAGGAAGTGGCCATCAAATCCCGTCTGGCGTACGTCCCGGACGCCGTGGCGTTTTATCCGTGGATGACCGTGCGCGATACGTTGGATTATTTTGCATCGTTCCGCCCGCATTGGAACGGCGACATCGAGGACGATTTGCTGAAACGCTTCGGCCTGGACCGCAATCAAAAAGCCGGTTCGATGTCCAAAGGCCAAAAAACCCAACTCGCCCTCATCACAGCCATCTGCCCCGAACCTGAACTGCTGGTGCTCGATGAGCCAACCTCCGGACTCGATCCCATCGTTCGCCGCGAGTTTATCGAAACCGTCATTGGCGCCTACCAATCCAGCGACCCGGAAAAGCGCACGGTTTTTATTTCCACTCATTTGATATCGGAATTTGAAGGATTGATTGACGAATTTACCGTCATTGAGCAGGGCCGCAATTTGCTCACCATGAACGCGGATGATGCCCGCGATCGTTTCAAAAAAATCTCGGTCCGGTTCGCTACCGCGCCCGCGAATCTTGCGTTCCCGGGAGCGTTGCAGATTAAGCAAAAGGGTCGCGAGATCGAAATACTCGCCAACGGCAATAGCGAGCAATTGATGATGGAGTTGCAAAAGCGGCATCCGGAGGATTTGCGCTGTGAATCGCTGTCGCTGGAGGAAATTTTCGTGGCGTCGAAAACCCTGACGCAAACCGCCGCATGAACGCGCTTGTTCGCAAAGAAATCCGGCTGATCCTGCCATTCTGGGCAATTGCGATGTTTTTGGCAGTGCTGCCTGCCATGGTTGTGCCGAGGCAACCGTGGGTGATGGGAATCAATGAGGATATCATCTGGACGTTCCGTTTCGGAGTGGTGTTGCTGGGATTGGCACCTTTCGGGCAGGAATTCGGTTTGGGAACATTCTCATCGTTGCTGGCGCAGCCGTTCGAGCGGCGGAAAATCTGGTCGACCAAGGTGGTGTTGACGCTGATTGCGGGATTGCTCGTGTTTTTGGCCTTCGCGCTGGCGGTTCATCTTCGTTTGGATGCGAATTTGAAGGACGACTTGCAACGGCTAACCCGACCGCTTTCCGAGCGTCCGTGGACCAAAGGCGCTCCGGACTTGGATAAGGCTACGCGGAGCTTTTATCAATCCGAATTTTGGTTTTCATGTGTCGTGGGTGGCGCATTGGCGACCCTAGTCGCAGTCATCGGCGGCCTCTGGACCACGCTTTTGTTTCGGCAGATCGGCGCCGCGCTCTGGTTCTCGATCCTGATTCCCGGCGTCATTCTCGTCGTAGCGGAAATGGTCGGTAGCCTTTTTATGGTGAATCCGAACACGTTTTTGGTTCCTGCGCTCCTGATTTATGCCGTCGCGGGATTCATTTGGGCGCGGCGGATGTTTTTGGCGGCGCAGGATGCCCAATGGCTCGGAGGGACGATTTCCTTGTTGAGCCTGTCTTCGGTCGAACCAAAAATTGAGACTGCACCGCGTCGCAAAAAGCCACTCGTGGCGCTGCTGCGGAAGGAATTTCAATCACACCAGGTCAGTTTCTTGATCGCGTTTGGGTTGCTGGTGCTGCACGGCGCTACGCTGGTCTTTCGCAAATTCTATCCCTTGACGCGGAGTTCGGAACTGCGGTTTGCGATGGAAGCGGTGCCGCTCCTCTGGCTGCTCGTGCCGTGGCTGATCGGCTGCGTGGCCGTGGCGGAGGAACGCAAGCTGGGGACAATGGAAAGCCAGTTGTGCCTGCCGGTCACGCGGCGCTTGCAGTTTGCGATAAAATTCGCCGTGGTGCTTTTGTTGGGCGTTTTGCTGGGAGGATTGATGCCCAGCCTGATCGAATTCATCGGCACGCTGGCGGGTGTGTCCAGTGAAATTGTGAAGCCGCGTTTCCTGCCGGACTCAGGGATTTTCTTTGCGACGGTCCTGGAAATGGCAATCGCGGCGGGAGCGATTGCCACAATATCATTGTTCGCCTCTACCCTCACGCGCAACACCCTCCACGCGCTGGGCGCGGCTATTGTGTTCGGCGGCGCATTCGTTGCCCTGTTTAGCTGGCTCGACGTCGAAAGATATGGATATGCCTTTTGGCAGGGACCGCTTATTTTTATCGCCGGCTATCCGGCGGCGATTATTACAGTGATCTGGCTGAGCTTTTCTAATTATAAATGGTTATACGCGGAACGGAAAATCTGGTTGCGGAGCATGCTCGTCCTTTCGGTGTCTTTGATTTTCACGGGAATCGCCGTGGCGTTCATTTATCAGCGCCCCTGGGAATTGGCCATGGCGATGGAGCCGCACCACGGCCCGGCGCGGTTGACCGGCTCCGTGCGCCCGTCCATTTACATGCCCGTTAACAGAATCATTGCTCTGTTGCCGGACGGGCGGCTTTGGCTGACGACGAATTATCGCTGGAAAGAACTGGACCGATACGAGGAGGTTTGGGACAAGCAAGGTCAGACAAATCGCGTGCGCAAAATGAAGGCGCCAATTCCGACGGGAGGAATGTTTGTTGTGGGCTCGAACTGGGTCGCCCTGGCAGCCAATGATCATAATGGGGGCGTGGCCGCGCTTCAATCCGACGGAACGCTTTGGCAGATTCTTTCATGGAGAGACAAAACAAACTCGTTCAACTTCAACTTCTGGATGAACCTGGCACCGAACCCGCGCCGGATCGGTTCGGATAGTGATTGGAAAGTTGTTGCCGCGAGTGAAAGTTCGTTCCTGGCGGTGAAGACAGATGGGACATTGTGGGGATGGGGCGGAAATGGGGAGCGGTGGTTCGGTGCGGATGCCGACAAATATGTGGCCGAACCGGTGCGCATCGGAACCGATTCCGATTGGGCGGGGCTTTTTGCGGAAGATTATAGCGCGCTTTTGATGAAGCGCGACGGGAGTATCTGGACTTGGACGAAAGTCGATGGAGAAGCCGGCGTCAAACCAACCTGTGTGAATTTAAATGGCGTGGCGTTGGACGGCAGCGATTGGCTCGCCTTGGCTGGGGGACGCGGACTCCATTTGGTGGTGCGCCGGGATCATACGTTATGGGCCTGGGGCGGCCAGTCCGAACGAATATTCGGCTTTCATACTCCCGATTGGCAAACCGGGATGGCTCGCCTCGGGGCCGATTCGGATTGGATGCAAATTTCCGGAAATCCCTGGGATCTGAGCGCCATCAAGGGAGGACGACTTGAGAAAAATGGGACAATGCTTTTTCAAGCCGCGCTTGGCCAACCCAGCCGCCATTCTGATTGGCTCACGCTCAATGTTGAGTGGGATCAATTGGTGGCTCTGGCGGCGGACGGCACCGTGAGCATGTGGAAAGATACGCGTGGCGAGCAGAGGCTCCAGACTCTTCTTGCCCCGACGCATCGCCCGTTTTGGAGCTTCAATATATTTTCCAACTCTGAATTGACGGACTCTCGCAATTGAGCGCGAAACAAAGTGTTGGTTAAAATAGCCGGTGAGGTGTTGCTGTTGCGGAAAAGTCCCGAGGACAAGGGCGAACTGTGGGAATTTCTCCTTCCTCGACAAACCCGTCCGCTCGCGCAACACTCCGGCGCGATGGCCACCGAATCCGATTCACCATTCGACCAGCTTTTGAAGGAATACAGCCTGGTCTTTCGCGAGTTTGACGATCTCACACTCGCGCGTTGGCTGGCGCAAACCCTCGGTCAGCTCCAAGGCAAGGTGTGGCGCAGCACGCATCCGCTGCTCGGCGCGTATCGGCTCGGGGCGCAAGTCGGCCACGAGAGGCAAATTTGGTTCAAGCGTCTCGCCACTCCGCCGCAGGCGTATCTCGAATCACCGTGCTGCCGCGCGCCAACATTGCCGTTGCTCACGCGGGACGTGCGCGAGACGGGCCTGATTTGCCAGCAT
>DASXHY010000527.1:0-2497 GCA_036488095.1 Verrucomicrobiia bacterium
GCGTTGAGCAAATATCTCGGCTGGGAAATGTATCATCACGCTTAAGCTATGAGCGCCCAATACACCATTGGCCTGGACTACGGCACCAATTCCGTTCGCGCACTGATCGTCAATGTCGCGAACGGCGCGGAGATAGCCTCGGCGGTTTGGGACTACTCGCACGGGACGCACGGGGTGATCCTTTCGCGCGATCCGAATCTCGCGCGGCAGCATCCTGCTGATTACGTCAAGGGGGCGGAGATCACGATTAAGAAGGCGCTGGCCGCGGCGAAGCGAAATGTTCGGGGCTTCAAAGCGGAACAGGTTATCGGGATCGGCGTGGACACGACCGGCAGCACACCGTTGCCTGTGGACGCCCACGGCCAGCCGCTGGCGTTCAACAAAAAGTTCACCAGCAATCCCGCCGCCATGGCGTGGCTATGGAAAGATCACACGGGTGTGGCGGAAGCGGCGGAGATTACGCAGCTCGCGAAGAAAATGCGCCCGCAATTTCTCGCCAAGTGCGGCGGCACGTATTCGAGCGAATGGTTTTGGAGCAAAATTTTGCATTGCCTGAATACCGCCCCCGAAGTTTTCAGTGCAGCGCATTCCTGGATCGAATTGGCTGACTACGTTCCCGCCATGCTCACCGGCACCGAACATCCGAGCCGGTTCATTGCCGGTGTCTGCGCCGCCGGCCACAAGGCGATGTGGAACGTAAAATGGGGCGGTTATCCTGATAAGGAATTTCTTGCGAAACTGAATCCGCGACTCGGGGCATTGCGGCAACGTTTGACCCCGCGCGTCGAAAGCGTGGACAAAGCGGTGGGCGGACTCACGCCGGAATGGGCGAAGCGCACTGGTTTGAGCGCGGATATCCCGGTGGCGGTCGGCGCTTTTGACGCGCATCTCGGCGCCATCGGCAGCGGCATCGCGCCGGGTGCGCTCGTGAAAATTATCGGCACGAGCACGTGCGACATCGCCGTCTCGTCCAACACGAAACGGCTCGCGGACATTCCGGGTTTGTGCGGCATCGTGGACGGAAGCGTGTTGCCGGGGCACTTCGGCCTGGAAGCCGGCCAATCGGCGGTGGGCGATATTTTCAATTGGTTCGTCAATTACAGTCAACCCTGCGGAAAAATCGGTACGCACGAGGCCTTGACCACCGAAGCGGCGAAGTTGAAGCCGGGTGAATCCGGATTGCTCGCGCTGGATTGGAACAACGGCAATCGCACGGTGCTGGTGGACCAACGGCTGACGGGCTTGCTGGTAGGACAAACGCTTTACACGACTCCGGCGGAAATTTATCGAGCGCTCATCGAGGCGACGGCATTCGGAGCGTTGACGATCATCAATCGCTTTGAAGAATACGGAGTAAAAATAAACCAGGTCATCAATTGCGGCGGCATCGCGGAGAAAAATCCGATGGTGATGCAAATTTATGCGGACGTGACCGGCCGGCCCATGACAGTCAGCCGTTCGGCGCAAACGTGCGCTCTTGGTTCGGCCATCGCGGCGGCGGTGGTGGCCGGTGCGCACAAAGATTTTAGCGCGGCGCAGAAGGCCATGACGGGTTTGAAGCCGCGCGTGTTCAAGCCCGACGCCAGGGCACATGCGATTTACCGGCAACTCTACCCGCTCTACAAAGAGCTTCACGACGCATTTGGCACGGAAAACTGGAAAGGAAATCTTCACGGCACGATGAAGCAGTTGATTGCCATTCGCCAGAAGGCGAGGGCGATGTCATGAACAAGCTTACTTCAACCATCGCGTCGCTGCTCATGGCGGCGAGCGCAACGGCGCAGGCCGCCACCACCAATTCCCTGGTCATCCACGCCGACCATGGCAAATTGACCATCAGCAAAAATATTTACGGCCAGTTCTCGGAACATCTTGGCCGCTGTATTTATGAGGGAATTTGGGTCGAGCCGGATAGTTCCATTCCCAATACTCGCGGCATTCGCAACGACGTGGTGGCAGCGTTGAAGAAAATCAAGGTGCCCGTGTTGCGCTGGCCGGGCGGCTGTTTCGCCGACGAATATCATTGGAAAGACGGCATCGGGCCGCGCGACAAACGCCCGTCGCTCATCAACACGCATTGGGGCGGCGTGGTGGAGAACAATCATTTCGGCACACATGAATTCATGGACTTGTGCGATCAACTTGGCTGCGACGCCTATATTTGTGGGAACGTCGGCAGCGGGTCGGTGCAGGAAATGATGGAATGGGTCGAGTACATGACGAGCGCCGCGGATTCTCCGATGGCGAATCTGCGCCGGCAGAATGGCCGCAACGAGCCGTGGAAGGTGAAATTTTTTGGCGTGGGCAACGAGAGCTGGGGATG
Organism: Verrucomicrobiia bacterium; assembly: GCA_036488095.1. Taxonomy (GTDB): domain Bacteria; phylum Verrucomicrobiota; class Verrucomicrobiia; order Limisphaerales; family DASXHY01; genus DASXHY01. The sequence goes on from DASXHY010000527.1 coordinate 2,324, forward strand.
CGGCGGAAATATGACCGCCGAATTTTATTCCGACCAATTCCGCCGCTACAACACCTTCATCAAGAACTACGATAGCAACAGGGTTTATCGCATTGCCTGCGGCGCGAGTGACGGCGATTATCATTGGACAGAAACTTTGATGCAGAATGTTGGCCGCCGGATGAACGGGCTTTC
>DASXHY010000332.1:0-4730 GCA_036488095.1 Verrucomicrobiia bacterium
CTCGTCGCGTGAAGCCAAAAGATAACAACGGACGGAGAACCAGCTTTTCAAGCTGTTCATTAAACTTGTCTGCGTTCATGGGCGAGTGCTAAACGCGATGTCGCCAAACGAGTTCAGCCACCCCGGGAGCTGTAATACAAAAAAACCAGCGCCTTCTCGATGAGCCGAAAGCGCTGCCCCCGGGGTCGGTTGCAGCGATTTATCAGGCTTGTTGCTCATCGTCTGTCTTATCAATAGTTAAAGATTGGTGCGCGAACAGAATGAGCGCAAGAACCAGCCAAACTGGCATGAATATCAATAAGGCCCCCGTAACGTGGTGCAGGCTCTTCTCGTCGGGAAGCGATCCATCCGAAACCATGCCAAAAAGCAGGGCCGGTAAACTCAGACACAAGAACAAACCTGCCGGAATCAAAACTCCAAGCCCCCGCTCCATGAGCAAGTAAGGTGTGAACGCAAATGCAAAAGGAAACGCTCGAAGAATCGCACGAAAAATATTCTGTCTGGAAAAGACGCAGGTGGGTCGCCACCCGGCTATTAACCGTTTGATGACGCGGCGTATTACAAACGCCAAGCCTGCCGACAAAAATGTGAAAAAGAAGTAAACGCCCATACCAGCCTAATATTTCACTGAACTGCGAAATGGCGGCATTTCCCAATCCAGGTCAGAGGGGAGCTGATGCAACCGCGCGTTGTCGGCGTGCGTAAGCACCCCGCCGTCGTTCGTTGCAGCGCATGATTAGCCTGCATCGTGGTCATATCACTTCCTTCCATCCCTCTCGCTCCAGACCTGACATCTCGTAATCTTCTGGATGCTCCCGCTCCAAAGTCCCATGTGACCTGTGTCCTTCGCGTTGAACGTCCCCTCCAATAGCACATACTTCTGATCAAAGTCTGCTGTCTTTTTACGCATGTCATCTGTGGCATCAATCCACAATCCATTCTTATCGATGCCGTGCTTGTAGTCGTCTTGGTGCAGGTAAATCGCATTGCCCTCGAATTCCAATCGGAGAAATCCAATAACCCTTACAATCTTTCCGTCATAGGCTTTCGGATTGGCGATGAGCTGGATCAACGAGACATCGAGCGGTTCGGCGGCAAGCAAAGGATGAGCAAACCAACAGAGCAGCGACAGCAAAAGGAAAGTAGAGCGAATTTTCATGGCGATGGAATGCAGCCTATCGAGCCAAGTTGAGCCACGCCCGGCCGATAATGTCAATCCCGACTTGTCGGGACACGAGAGCGTCAATCGGCGTTCGCTCCAGTGCGGATTCAAGGTTTCTCGCTGAGCTTCATATACACCTGCTCGCGGCCGTAGTAGCCGCTGTTGTAGAACAGTGCGGCGCGGCCGTCGGGCATGACGTGGATGAATTGTCGCCAGAGGTTGTAGCCCTCGCCGGCGTCGAGCGCGGATTGCGGAATGTCTTTGACCCACTCGATTGGTTCCGGCGCGAAATGCCAGCCTTGCACGGGCCATTCCTCATCGCACCAGGCAAAGCCGCCCAGGCTCGGCGCGGGCTCTTCGTTCCAGGCGGCTTTCTGGCCGGGGTCGGGCGCGGTCGGGGAGGCATTGACCACGGCAACCCAACGATGCTGCGCGCCCGGCAACAGTTGCAGTCCACCGACCCAGCCCGAAGCCCAATGCCCGGCTTGCTGGCAAGGCTCCAGGATTACGCCGCGCTTGGTTGCAATTTTTTCGTCCAGCTTTTGGGTCGCCACTGCTTGCGCCGAACCAAACGGGCTGATCTGCCGCGGTTGCGCTTTGCGCGGATAGCCCATGTAAAAATACAGGAACTCCTTCCGCTCCGGGAAATAGTAGCCGGTGACCGCGTCGGTGTGTTTGGCGTCGAAATCGTCCGGCCCGCCCGTCGGGATAATTGCCTCCGGCTCGAACGTCCACGGTCCGGCGAGTTTTTCCGCCCACGCGCGCTGGATTTGTTTGTGGCCGCTCTTGAAGTTCACCACGAGCAGGCAATAACGGCTGTCAATTTTCGCCGCCTGGTTCGGATGGTGCGGGTCCATCACGATGAACGGCTTGTGGAATCCGCCCACCGCCTCCGGGTTGGCGACCTTCAAGGGGCCTTCGAGCTTCCATTGTCCGGGCCCGAGATTCTCGCGATTGGTGCAGATGGCTTGGGCGCTTCCCCAGGGGTCGTAGAACAGAACCATTCGCCAACCTTGAATCGCGTCATCCCAGACAATGCACGGGTCGCCGCTGACGCCCGATTCGGCGCTGTGCCGTTCAAGCACCAGGCCCTGCCGCGTCCAAGTGGTTGGAATCACGAAGCCTGCACGCGGTTCGTTGCTGGCCGCCGGCTTTTGGGAAATGTCCTGCGCGCAGGCTGCGCTTATTCCTAAGAGGCCAGCCGCGCTCAGGAGGATTGCGGCGATGATTTTGTGGTTCATAAAAGGTGTGATGTAGCTTGAGGGTTCGAAGCTGAACCACGGCCGCCCGTATTCAGGCTCGATTGCAATTTGGATTCTTAATTTTCATAACTCAATCGAAAACTGTAGGCCGCGACACGGAAACCAGAATAAGGAAAGCTGGTCTGGTTGCTCTCATAATAGGGTTTTGAAGTAAAGAGTCAGAGAGACGACTGTTGTAATATATTTTTGGGCGCTTTGCCGTGACGATTGCCGCTCGTGAGAGAAGATTGCTCTGGAAGAGCAAAGGAAATTAGCCGGGGGCAAGCGAACAGCGCCGCCCCCGGAAATAAATCGCAAAAAACGAAGCGCCCCGGCAGGGGCGCTGGAGCGCTTGGTTTCATTTCCGTTCCAGCGCCCTTCAGGGCGCGAGGATTATTCGATGGCCGACCGGGGGCGGCGACCGCCGGCGCGGTCTTGCCCCCGGCTAATTTCCAAAGTCCCTCCGGGACAAATTATTGCCTTTACGGCTTCTCCGCGTAATGGATGCTCATGATGCCGCCCATCAAATTGATGACGCGCACGTTCTGCCAGCCGAGGTCGCGCATCCGGGCGGCGACGGCTTGTTGCGCGGGATAATTTTTCAGGGACTCGAGGATGTAGCCGTAGGCCGCGGCGTTGCCGCAAAAAATCTTGCCGAAAATCGGCAGGAAAATTTTCAGGTAGCCAAAATAAATCGCGCGCCACGCGGAATTGTCGGGCTTGGCGAATTCCAGCGCCACCAATCGTCCGCCGGGCTTTGTTACGCGCCGCATGTCGCGGAGTCCGACATCGAGGTCTGCCAGGTTTCGCAAGCCGTAGCCGATGGTGAGGATATCGAAGGCCTCATCCGGAAACGGAATTCGTTGCGCGTCGCCGCAGATGAATTCGACTTTGGACTTTGGACTTTGAACTTTGGACTTTTCCCTCGCTACGCGCAGCATCGGCTCGCTGAAATCGAGGCCCGTTACGTCCGCGCCTTTTTTTGCGAGCGCGAGGGCGAGGTCACCCGTGCCGCAGCACAAATCCAGCGCGCGTTCGCCGGGTCGCACCCTCGCGAGACGAAGCACGCGCCGTTTCCAGAGGCGATGCATCCCGAAGCTTTGGATGTCGTTGATCAGGTCGTAGCGGCCGGCGATGGTGGCGAAAAGCTCGCCGACTTTCGCCGCCCGCTGTTCGCCCGGAGTGTAAAATTTATTGGTCATCGCGCGTCCCGCGTATCCGCTTCAAAATGGACGAAAAAGGCGCAGTGAAGCGACTAAATTTCATACACATCCGGCGTATAGGTGATTGTTCCCCTATGAATAAAAAACGACATTGCTGGCCTGAATCCTGCTGGTTAAATGGTGATTTTTGTAGATCGGGACTTGTGATTGCGAATATATGAATCGAAAAAAAATCCTAGTTGTCGACGACAACCCGGTGATTACGACGACGCTGACGATGAAGCTGGAGTCGGCCGGATATCAAGTGTTATCCGCCGCGGATGGTTCCGAGGCTGCCGCTGCCGTGCGCAAAGACAAACCGGACATGATCCTGCTCGACATCAGTTTTCCCGATCCCGATGTCGGCGGCGGCGTTCAGTGGGATGGTTTCAAAATAATCGATTGGTTGCGCCGGCTCGAAGAGGCCAAGGATGTCCCGGTGATTGTGATTACCGCGGGCGACGCGGCGAAGTACAAAAATCCCTCGCTTGCCCGGGGCGCGATCGCATTTTTCCAGAAGCCGATTAACAACCAGGAATTGCTCGACGTCATCCGGAAGACTTTGAACGTGGTCGTAAGCAAACCCGCGACGGTATAAATAACAGTAGCGCGGGCTTTCTGGTCCCGCCGTGGCGGGATTCATCGGACTTTCCAGTTCGGGATTTTTCAACAAGTGGAGGCGAGGTGACGGGGCTCTGATTAATTCTTTCAAACCGAGGGAAGTTAGAGACTCGTCACCTCGTCTCCTACAGTTTGGCAGGACGGCTGGTTTCACGCCATAAAACAATTCCGCCAACCAATCCCCACAGCACGCTCACGCACAACGTAAGCATCGAGGTCGCTTCGGCATCCGCCGCCGCCACACCGCACCAGCCGAGCAGCGCAATGGCCGCGCCATCGCGCGCGCCGATTCCGGCAAACGTAATCGGCAACCCGCTGATCGCCGTGATCAATGGAAACGTCCACACCAGCCGTAGCCATGGTATCGGCGCATGGCTCACCGCCTGCAAATTCATCGCCAGCGCTCCGTTGACTGCCACCTGCATCAGCAGGCTGCAACCGAAACCGGTCAAAACGGTTTTAGGCGAGCGCACCAGGCGGCGTCCGCTCTCCAAAAACGCAACC